>JBJMOZ010000016.1:0-4551 GCA_045803465.1 Gemmatimonadales bacterium
GAGCTTGAGCTCCGCCTTGGTGCGGTCGAAGTCGATCTCGGCCTTGGCGCCCTTGAAGTCGTAGCGCTGCTGGATCTCCTTCCTGGCCTGATTGACGGCGTTGTCGACCTCCTGCAGGTCGGCGCCGGTGGAAATGTCGAACGAGCAGTTGCTGGCCATGGATTGGTCTCGTGGCGTGGTAGTCCGCCTGCAAGCTAGCGAGGCGCCTTCGCCCGTGCGGCTCAGGGACGCGCGGGCAGCGATCGTTCCGGGGCGCGGTCCGCAAGCGCCGCCAGTGCCCGCTCCACCCGCGCCCTGTCGGCGCGAAGCGCCGGATCGGGGTCGGGACGCAGGCGCAGATAGCGCTGGTACGCGTCCCGAGCCGCGTCGATGTCGCCAAGCCGCGCGTGCAGGTCTCCCGCGGCTACGAGCGCCGGCGGCCACAGTGCCCACGCATACTCCACCGGACCAGTCGTGGAGAAGCGCTCCGGGCGCAGGCCATCGTACCAGCGCAGCGCACCGGGTGCGTCGCCCAGCGCCTCGAGCACGCGTCCCCGGGCGATCCAGCGCGACAGCGACTGGCCGCTGCGGGCCGCGACGAGCGAATCGGCGTTGGGGAACCGGGCGGCCTGACGTCGCGCCGTGGCGGTGTCGCCGGCGCGGAGGGCGAGGAGCGCCTCGAGCTCGGGGAGCGAATCCCCCGTGAGGCTCCAGCGCCGCGCGGCGTCGGCGAAGCGTTTCTCGCCCGTGGCGAGGTAGGCCACGTACGGCAGAGACCGGAACATGTTGCGCCGCGCGCGGCCTTCGTCACTCTGCTCCACGTCGAGCGTGCTCACCGCGGCCTCGAGATCGGCGCGCACCTGCGGCGTGGCGAGCCCGAGACCCGCGCGTGCGGCCGCCGCCCACCAACGGGGAGCGCGACCATCCGCAGCGGCGAAGTTGCGCGACTTCCCCGCAGCACGTTCGGTGAGCCGGGCCACGGCCTCCACGTCGGACGGGCGGCCCGCCAGGATGGCCGCCGTGCCGGAGTTGATCAGCACTTCGTACAAATCCCCGCCACCCTGCGCTCGAAGCTCCTCCGCGTTGGCGCTGGCGAGCGCCTGGCGGAGTTCCGCATATGCCGCCGGCGGGTCGATCCGAGAGAGTATCCACGCCAGGATGAACGGGGTCTTGGCTTCCCGCGTCTCTGGCCGCGCCATCGCCTCGCGCAGGGTCGCGGCGGCCGAGTCGTAGCGGCCAGTGCCGGCGTGGAGCCAGACGAGTTGTACGTAGGCGTTCGGACTCGGGTCCGCGCGGATCCAGGCACGCGCGTCGGCCATGGCCCGCTGGCGCGCGTCCTCCCGGGCACGCTCGAGACGTTCGGCGCCGAGGGCGCGGCGCACCGTCGCGTCGAGCACCCGGAGCGAGTCGCCGTCGAGCATGAGGCCATCGGCCTGGCCGGCAGCCCAGCGGTAGAGATCCACCTTGTGTGAGTAGGCGAGATAGAAGGTCGAGTCGAGGGCGAGCGTTCGTGCGAAGGCGTGCAGCGCCCTGTTCCAGTTGGCCACCGTGCGGGGCTGGGCCCACCCGTCGGGACGATGGTGGTAGTACGCGTCCCCGAGTCCGAACCACGCCTCGGCGTCGGTCGAGTCGCGCGCGATCACCTGCGCATAGGCCGCCTGCGCAACCTTGAAGAGCGAGTCCCCTTGCGGCGTGGCCCCGTCGGGGCCGGACGCGAGCGCGTCGGCCAGCCGGGCATAGGCGCCGATGATCGCCCGCTCCCGTGGCGGCGAGCGGCCCGCGTAGCGCTCGGCGAGGACCACGGCGCGCATCTGCACGCTGTCGCCCGAGTTGCGCCAGCCGATGGTGCTCGCCAGCCGGTAGTAGGCGAGTGCGAAGGTGGAGTCGGCGGCGATCGCCCGGCGGAAGAGCGTGTCGGCGCGGCCGAGCTGCCAGCGGTTGAGCGCGCGTACGCCCTCGAGATACGCCCGGTACGCCTCGACCGATGGCGTCGTGGTCTCGACGAGTCTGGACGCGGCCACGCCAGCGGGCGCGCCGGCCAGGTCGAGCAGGTCGCCTGCGAGCGCGTCGAAGACGGGACGCGGATCCGCGCCGGCGGCCGCGGCGCGCTCGGCCTCGTCGAGCTTGCGGCCCGTGGCGACGTCGTAGGTGCGCGCCACGACGCGCAGGGAGTCGCGCGTGTTGGTGATCTGGCCCATGACCACGGTGCCGACGCTGGCGTGTCGCGCCATGCCGCGCGCGTCCTCGAGGCTCACGCGCGCGCTCTCGCCCACCTTGGCCTCGCGCAGCAGGTCGAGGCTTCGCTCGTAGTCCACCACGGAGAGATCCGTCCACTGGCTGAGCGAGAGCGAGAGCATGCTCACGCTCCCCTCGCGCAGCCAGGCCACCTGCGGGTCGCCGGTGAGCACCTCGAAAGGCGCGACCAGATACGAGTTGCGTGACGTGCCGGCGACCGACCCGGGGCGTCCTCGTCGACCGAGCAGCCACCACCCCCCAAGCACCAGGAAGAGCACCGCCAACGCGAGCCCGATAGGCGCGAAGCGCCGCGCCGGCCGAGCTGCCGGCAGCACCGTCGTGGGCGGGACGGGCGTGCCGGAGCGTCCCGCGTCGAGCGCATCGGCGAAGGCGCTCGCGTCGGGCCAGCGATTGGCCGGGTCCTTCTCCAGCGCGCGATCGATGGCGTCGGCCACGGCGGGCGGCGCATCGGGAGCACGCAGCCGGAGCGCTGTCGCGCGCTCGGTGAGCTGTTTCATGATCGCCGTGGCCGCACTGGTGGCCTGGACGACCGGCGCGCCGGCGAGCATCTCGTAGCCCACCAGCCCGAGGGAGTAGATGTCGCTGCGGCCATCGAGCGCGCGCTCCCCGGCAGCCTGCTCCGGGCTCATGTAGAAGGGCGAGCCGATCACCATGCCGGTGGCGGTCATGCGTCCGCTCTCGTCGCCGCCCGCCAGGGCCTGGGCCACCCCGAAGTCGGTCAGCAGCGCGCGACCCGTGTCGCGCTCCACCAGGATGTTCTCGGGCTTCACGTCGCGATGGACGATGCCGTGCGCGTGCGCGTAGGCCAGCGCGCGCGCGAGGTCGCGCAGCGCCGCCACCGCTCCGGGGCCGCGCCAGGCGCCGTCGCGCTCGAGGCGCTGGCGGACGCTCTCCCCGTCCACGTACTCCATGACGAAGTACAGCGTCCCTTCGGCCGCGCCCGCGGCGTACACGGCGACGATGTTGGCATGCCGCAGGCGGGCCACCGTGCGCGCCTCGCGCAGGAAGCGCTCCCGCAGCGCGGCGGAGGCGGCAAGCTCGGGCGCGATGACCTTGATGGCCACCGGGCGGTCGAGCGTAGTGTCACGGCCGAGGTAGACGCTGCCCATGCCGCCGGTGGCCAGCAGGCGCTCGACGTCGTAGCGGCCGTCGAGCGCACGGCGCAATGCGGCGAGGTCGTCCGGGATGGGCGTGACGGGCATATGGATGAAGATGTCCTCGTCCGCTCGCGAAAGGGAATGCCGCGCGGGGATTGACAGCACGACGGGCCACCTGTATCGTCGAATACAGAGGGCGGTGGATTTAAGGCCACTTGCGACCGCCTGGGCATCGGCCCGAATCAACTCGCTAAACCGCCGAGGCGGCCCCTCGGTTTCGATCGAGGGGCCGCCTTCGTTTCCAAGCGGCTCGGCTGGTTGTCCCCTGCCCGATGGGGTTCGGCAATGGTGTTCCCGGTGTGCATGTGCGCCTGTTCCATTCGCTGTCACTCGCACGACGAGTGGACGGGCGCCTTGGCGCATGCGCGAACCGGCAGCTAGCCGCTAGTTCCCGCGCATTCCCCGATTCCGGGGCCCGGTCCACTCCACGGACCGGGCCCTTTTTGCGTTGCATGGCCCATTGCCGATAGATCAGTCAACCCGAAGGAGCCCGACGATGACGTACCATCCCGACACGATCGCCCTGCACGCCGGTCAGTCCGTGGATCCGGCGACCAATGCCCGCGCGGTCCCGATCTATGCCACCACGAGCTACGTGTTCAACAACACCGAGCACGCGGCGAACCTCTTCGGGCTCAGGGAATTCGGGAATATCTACACCCGGATCATGAACCCCACCTCGGACGTCTTCGAGAAGCGCATCGCCGAGCTCGAGGGCGGCGTGGCGGCGCTGGCGGTCGCGAGCGGGCAGGCGGCGGGGCTGCTGGCGATCCTGAACCTCGTGCGCGCGGGCGACAATCTCGTGTCCTCGCAGACGCTCTATGGCGGCACCTACAACCTCTTCGCCTACACGCTCCCGAAGTGGGGCATCACGACGAAGTTCGTGGACATCCACAACCTCGACCAGGTGCGCAAGGCGATCGACGACGGCACCCGACTCCTGTTCGTCGAGACGATCGGCAATCCGCGGCTCGACGTGCCGGATTTCGACGCGCTCGCGACCATCGCGCACGATGCCGGCGTTCCGCTCATCGTGGACAACACTTTTGGCGCCGCCACGCTCGCTCGTCCCATCAAGTACGGTGCCGACATCGTCGTCCACTCCGCCACGAAGTGGATCGGCGGGCACGGCACCGCCATCGGCGGCGTGGTGGTCGAC
>JBJMOZ010000032.1:0-9285 GCA_045803465.1 Gemmatimonadales bacterium
CGACGAGCCAGGGGCATGCGCAGGTGCGGGGCGTGCCCATCGCGGCCTCCGGGGCGCCCGAGGGTGTCAGCGCGGCGCTGGTGGTGGCGTTTCAGGATGATGCGCTGGGCGGCGGCACGGCGTGGGCGGCGAGCGTCGCACTGCAGCACGGCCGGCTCGGTGCCGTCGCCACCGGGGCCCTGGTGGACGGGGCGTCGGCTCCCGCCGAGGCGGCGTTCGGTGTGCGCGCGGAGGTGCTGCTGGTCCGGTCGGCCACGAGCCCGTTTCAGGTGCTCGCGTTCACGGGGGCCGGCACCGCCGAACTGGACGACGCCGCACGCGAATGGCGCATCCCGGCCGGGGTGAGCTTCGCCTTCCGGCTGCCGACACCGGTCGTGACGCTCGTGCCGTGGCTCGCGACGCGTGTGCAGTGGACCGTGCTGGACGACGTCACCGACGCGCGGGCCGGCATCGGGGCGGGCATCGACATGACATGGCGCGCACGATACGGCGTGCGCGCCTCGTACGACCGGCTGCTGCTCGACGGGACCGATGAGACCACCTTCGGGCTCGGCCTGACCTACACCTTCACCTCAGGGCTCTGATGCGGCGATCCGCGCTCCTCCTGCTCGCGACTACGCAGCTCCTCGCGGGTTGCGCCATGACGTTCGACGCCTCGAAGGTGGGCGTGCCCGTGACGATGGCCTCGTCCGCGGAAGCGGCGACTCCGGGCGAGCGGTTCAAGGTGCAGAGCACCGCCGTCTACGGACTGTGGGGCGTCGTGACGATGCGCCAGCCGTCGGTCGAGCGCACGCTGCGCTCGCAGCTCCTGGGCGCCAAGGAGATCCGCGACGTGCGCATCAAGGTGAAGAGCCGGGTGGGCGACGTGCTCGTGTCGGTGCTGACGCTCGGACTCATCGTGCCGCGGTCGGTGGAGATGGAGGGCGTCGTGGTTGGCGGGCCGGCGCCCACGGCGCCCGTGGCCGCTCCGTTGCCGGGGGCCGCGCCCGTACCTGCGCCTGCGACAGGCGGACAGCCGCCGGCACCGCGCTGAGGCTGCGCTAGGCGCGCAGCAGCTCGTCCAGCAGGTCGGCCGAGCGTTCCGCCGCACCTGCGCCGCGCGCGACCAGCGCCGCCGCCCGCGCACCCTGCCGGCCGCGCTCGCCCTCGTCGTCGATCCACGCCAGCCACTGCCGTTCCAGCGCCGCCGCCGTCGTCACCTCGACGGCGGCGTCTTCGTGCACGAGGTTGACGGCATCCCGGCTCTCGCGCCAGTTGGGCCCGAACGCAATCGGCAGACCCCACGCCGCGGGCTCGAGCACCGAGTGCAGTCCCGCGCGGCCGAATCCGCCGCCGACCCAGGCGCACGTACCCGCACCGTAGAGCGTCGCGAGCACGCCCACGCGATCGACGAGCAGCAGCGGCTCCGAATTCGTGGCGGCGGAGAGTCGCACCGGCACTGGCAGGCCCAGTTGCGCGGCCTGTCGTTCGATGCGCGTGAGCGCGGCCGCATGCGGCTCGTGTGGCACGAGCACGAGCCGCACTTCTGGATGGCGCGCGCGCACGCCGCGAAACGCCGTCAGGAGTACGTCGTCGTCGGGTGGCCAGGTCGAGCCTGCCACGAGTGTGGATGGCCCGCGGAAGCCGAGCAGGGGATCGTCGAGCGACACGGCACGCACGCGCGCCAGCACGCTGTCGTGCCGTGGGTCGCCGGTGACGACGATGCGTTCCGCCGGCACGCCCAGCGCCGCCAGACGCGCGGCATCGGCGTCGGCGACGGCGCCTGCGCGCGCCAGAGCAGCGTAACCGGGCGCGAGCAACGCGCGCACGGGCCAGCGCAACCGTCCGCTGCCCGGGCGCACGGTGCCTGCGACGAGCGCCACGCGCGTGCCGCGCGCGGCGGCACGTGTGGCCAGCTCGGGCCAGAGATCGAGCTTGGTGAACACGAGCAGGTCGGGCCGGAGCGCGTCGAGGGCCGCGTCGACATCGGCAGCGCGGTCGGCCGGCAGTATCTCGGCGATGTCGACGCCGAGCTCGTGCGCGAAGCGCTCGGCCGAGGGGCTGAAGAACGTGTACGCCAGTTGCCAGTCGGGATGGCGGCGACGAAAGGCCTCGAGCACGGCGCGCGCCTGCAGGCCCTCGCCGACCGATGGCGCATGGAACCAGGCTAGCGGCCGGGTGGTGTCGCGTGCCGATGCAGCCCACGCCGCCAGCCGTGCCACGGCGCCCGCGCGCAGCGAGAGCCCGCGTCGCGCCTTGGCGTCGAAGGCGCCGAGCGGCCGAACGGCACTGAACCCGAGGTGTATGAACAGCCGGTAGGCCACCGAGGTCGGAGGCATGCGAGCAAGGAAGCGGGACGGCTGCGGGGCGTCAACGTGCAAGCAGTTGCGAACCGGGCCTGATTTTGTAGTTTCCGTCGTCCGCCCAATGTCCAACCCGTACTGAAGGAGGTGATCCATTGTCTAGCGAGAGTTGCATGCGTGGCTCGAACAGGGCAAGCGATCGCCTGGTGGCGCGCTGAACTGGAGCAGTTGACCGGGCATCGCCCTCGAGCCCGCTGACAACCCGACCGCGCCGTTGGTCCACCGAGACCAGCGGCGCGGTCCGCATTGTTACCTTCCGTCCATGCCACCCATCAGCAAGTCGTACTGGCAGCTGGCTCGCGCCCCGCGCCACAGCCTGCTGTTCGCGCTGCCATTGCTGCTGCTGTACGAGCTGCTGGCCTTCGCGCTGACGCACGACGCCATCGTCGGCGTGCGCAACGGCGCCGACGTCATGCTCAAGAGCATCTTCGTGGGGCTGGGCGGGCGCAACGGGCTGGTCGTGTTCGGACTGCTGCTGCTCGGGGTGGGCGGCTGGCTCGTGGCGCGGGATGTCAGGCGCAGCGGCCCGCCGGTGCCGCGACTCTTCCTCCTGATGGGCCTCGAGTCGCTCGGCTGGGCGCTGGTGTTCGGTTGGGTGGCGAGCACGCTGACGTCCCTGCTGCTGCGCGTCCCGCTCGCGCTCGCCCTCGTGGCCGCGCGCATGGACCTGCCGACGCAACTCATGATCTCGCTGGGGGCGGGGCTCTACGAGGAACTGCTGTTCCGCGTGCTGCTCGTGGCGGGACTGGCGTATGGTGCGCGGCGGCTGCTGAATTGGTCGCCGATGGCGTCGGGCGTGCTTGCGGCCGTCGTCGGCGCGCTGCTGTTCAGTGCCTTCCACTACATCGGCCCGCTCGGCGACGAGCTGCGGCTCGGATCGTTCACCTTCCGCGCCATCGCGGGCCTGCTCTTCAGCGGCCTCTACCTGACGCGCGGCTTCGGGATCACGGCGTGGACACACGCCCTGTACGACGTGATCCTCGTGCTCATGGGTGCCGGCTGACGCTCACGGCTTCGCGGCGGTCTTCGTCGCGTAGATCGAGTCGATCACCTGCCGGAACACCTTCGTCGGCTGCGCTCCCTCGAGCAGGCCGCCCTCGATGTAGAACGACGGCGTGCTCTGCGCGCCCGAGCGCACGGCGCCCACGGCATCCTGCTCGATCTCGTCGACCGACTCCCGCGACTGCAGGCACTGCTCGAACGCCCCCCGGTCCAGGCCGGCGGAATCGGCGAAGGTGAGGAAGAACTGGCCCGGTTCCTTGAGCGGCGCCCAAGTGGCCTGGTTGCGGTAGATCAGGTCGTGCACCGGCCAGAACCGGTCCTGCTTCGCCGCGCACATCGCCACCTCGGCGGCCGGCGAGGCATTGGGATGCAGGTTCGTGAGCGGAAAGTTCACGAAGACCCATCGCACCTTGCCCGTCGCGATGTAGTCGCGCTCGAGCTCGGGGAAGGTCTGCACCGCGAAGCGACGGCAGTACGGACACTGGAAATCGGACATCTCGTAGACCGTCACCGGCGCCGTGGCGGCGCCCTTGGTGCGCGGCGTCAGGTTGATCGGCTTCGCGCGCTTCACCGAATCGGCCGCAGCCTTCTTCGGCGCCGCCGGCTTCTGCGCGACGAGCGTGGCGGGCAGCAGCAGGATGGCAAGCGCCGTGAGCGCGGCGCGGGTCGGAGCAGTCACGCAATGTCCTCGATGGTCAGTAGCGCGGACGCCGGCGGCCGTTCTCCGGCGAGAGGATGAGGCTGTCGCCCTGCACGGGCACGTTCCAGTACCACTCGGCGTTGGGGTCGGTCGCGTCCCAGGAGCGGGCGTAGATCCACCACCGACTCGGCTTGAGCGACAGCGTGACGTGCCCGTCCTCGCCCGTCGTGTCCGTGACCGGCTGGACACCGCTGCCTCGCGCGAGCCGTTCCGTGGTACTCTCGTAGTCCTGGTAGGTGCTATCTTCCCACCCCTTCAGCGCCTTCCGCACCGAGTCGGCGGCAGGCCCGAAGGCGGCCCGCGCCGCCTGCTTCGCGGCGTCGGCCGAATCGCGGCGGCGCTCGGCGGCGGCCCGGGCGCGAGCCACCGAGGTGAAGGCGGTGTACTCCTCGCGATACGTGGAGCTCTTGCGATCGAGGCCATCGAGGCGCTTCGCGACCACCGTCTGGGAGTCCTGCAGCGCGCGCAACCCCGCCTCGGCGGCGGCGTAGCCGGTGTAGGCATCACGGAAGCGGGCGAAGAGCGAATCGAGCAGGGCAGTGGACGGTCGCTGCGATGTGGCGCGTGCCTCGAGGGCAGCGATCACGGAATCGCGATCATAGGGGAGCGCAATGAGCGCCACCCCCGGGGCCGGAGCGGGCTTGCCGTCGATGCCCGGCAGCAGCACCTGCACGTCGACGCGCCGGGGGCCGCTGCAGGCCGCGAGGCCGAGGAGAACGAGGAGTGGTGATAGCCGCACGGGCCAAAGGTATTGCGCTGGCCGTTGCCCTACAACTTGGGCTCTTCGGCGTGTCGCGCGGGCACGCGCAGGCGGAGCAGTACATCCCGGCCCAGCCCACCGGCTACCTGACCGATGCCGCCGGCGTGGTCGACGCCACCAACGCGGCGCGCATCGAGCAGGTGGCGAAGACGCTGCGCGACCGGACGGGCGCCGAGATGGCGATCGTGACGCTGCCCACCATCGGCGACCGCGAAGCGGCGGACGTGGCGCTCGAGATCGGCCGGCGCTGGGGCGTGGGCGGCAAGGCCGCGGTGGGCGACGAGCGCCGCAACGCGGGGCTCGTCGTGCTGCTCGTGCCGCGCACCGCCGACCAGCGCGGCAAGATCCGCATCGAGGTGGGCCAGGGCCTCGAGGGGATCATCACCGACGCGGCAGCCGGCGGGGTTCGGGACCTCATGCGTCCGGAGCTCGCCGCGGGCCGTTACGGTGACGGGCTGCGCGTGGGAGTCGAGGCGCTCGCCGCCACCATCGCGACGAAGATGGGCGTGCACGACACGACGCTTTCCGCGCAGCCCGTGAGTACGGGCGGCGGAAGCGGCATCTCGCCCTTCACGCTGCTGCTCTTGCTGTTCGTGCTGTTCGCCGTCATGTCGGCGATACGCGACGCGGGACGGCGCAACCTCACCCGCGGCCGGGGCCGAAGGCGCCCCAGCGTGGTGTTCGGGCCGTGGATCGGCGGCGGGGGTGGCTGGGGCGGCGGCTACGGCGGTGGCGGTGGTTTTGGCGGCGGAGGCGGGTTCGGTGGATTCGGCGGTGGCGGCGGCTTCAGTGGCGGTGGTGCGGGAGGAGACTTCTAGATGGCGACGACTTCCCAGGCGCTGATCGATACCCTGCTCGCGGACCTCGACCGCGCACTCGGCACCTCGTATGCGGCGGTGCTGTTCGGGTCGGCCGCGCGCGGGGACTTCATCGAGGGCCGTTCGGACATCAACGTGCTGCTCGTGCTCGAGAACGGCACGCCAGACACGCTGGCCAGGCTCCACGCGCCGCTCGCGGCGTGGTACAAGGCCGGCCAGATGGCGCCGCTGCTGCTCACGCGCGAGGAGTGGACACGCGCCTCGGACGTCTTCCCGATCGAGGTGGTGGACCTGCAGGACGCGCACAGGCTGCTGCGCGGCGCCGATCCCGTCTCGACGCTGACGGCCAACCTGGTGCACCTGCGGCTCGCGCTCGAGGCCGACCTGCGGGGCAAGCTGCTTCGCCTGCGGCGCGGCTTCGTGGCGCTGCACCAGGACCCGGCCGCGATGTCGCGCCTGCTGGCGTCGGGCTCATCGCAGATGGTGCTGCTGTTCCGCGCGCTGCACCGGCTCGTGGGCCGCGCGATCCCGCGCGAGCGCGAGAGCGTGATTCGCGGCGCCGCCGCGATCACGGGGTTGGACCCGGAGGCTGTGCTCGCGGTGGACCGCCGCCGCGGCAGTGACGACTGGCGCGCGACGCGCGCCGAATACGAGGCTTATCTCGGGGCGGTGGAACTCGCCGTCCGGTTCGTTGATCACCTGAACGTGGGAGCGCACGCATGAGGGGCATTCGGTGGGGTGCCGTCCTGCTCGTGGCCGTATCGGCGAGCGGATGCGGCTACAACCAGATCCAGACCAAGGACGAGTCGATCAACAAGGCGAAGGGCAACATCGAGACCCAGCTCCAGCGCCGCAACGACCTCATCCCCAACCTGGTGGAGACGGTGAAGGGCGTCGCCGCGCAGGAGACGACCGTCTTCAACAGCATCGCCGCCTCGCGCGCGAAGATGTCGGGCGCCATCCAGAGCGGCGACGTGGCGGAGATGAGCGCGGCGAACACGGCGGTGCGCTCCGACCTCAGCCGGCTCATCGCCATCGTCGAGAACTACCCGACGCTGCGCTCGAGCGAATCGTTCCGCCAGCTGCAGGACCAGCTCGAGGGCACCGAGAACCGCATTTCGGTGGCACGACAGGACTACAACGGCGCGGTCAACGACTTCAATGCGTACACGCGCCAGTTCCCGACCAACCTCACGGCGAAGATCTTCGGCTACGACAAGCCGCGGCCGTATTTCGAGGCGGAGGCCGGCGCCAAGGAAGCGCCGAAGGTCAAGTTCTGAGGATGCGCATGCACACGTATCGCCGCCTTGTGCCGCTGGTGCTCCTGGCTGCCTGCAGCAAGCCGTCGGTGCCGGCGGGCGGCGCCTCCACCGCCGACTCCACCGCCGTCGCGACGGCGGCGGCGCCCGCCGCCGATTCGGCGGCGGCGCCGGAGCAGCTGCACTTCAACTCCATCATCGCCGGGTTCAACTTCGACATCCCGCCGAGCTGGGGACGGCGCTACACCGTCTCCGAGCGCGCCGAGCCGGACGAGTACCCGAAGGCGAAGTACCTGGTGGAGTTCATGTACCTGCCTGACGAGGGCAGCATGCCGCCGACGATGCTCGCCGTCGTCGCGTACGCCACCGCCGACTGGAACGTCGTGCGCGGCTCCAGCAAGGGTCAGGTGGTCGCGGAGAAGGACGGACGCGTCTGGGTGGCCCTGCCGGCCGGGAAGGACACGCTCTTCAAGCCCGGCTCGCCCGATGCGCAGCGCTTCGAGGCGCGGCGCGTGACGATCGACCAGGTGAAGCGGGCCATCTCGCTGCGCTGAGCCCGCGACTCAGTCGACGATCGCCGAGCCGGAGAGCACGTAGCGCAGCGGATCGACCGGACGGCCGTCCACGTGCACTTCGTAGTGCAGGTGCGGGCCGGTCGAGAGGCCCGTACTGCCCACGAGGGCCACCCGCTGGCCGCGCTGCACCCGGTCGCCCGTCTTCACGAGCAGGCGCGAGGCGTGCGCGTACTTGGTCTGCAGCCCGAAGCCGTGATCGATCAGCACCACGTTGCCGTAGCCCGCCTGCCAGCCCGCCTGCGCCACGCGGCCGGCCGCAGGCGCCTCGATGGGCGTGCCCATCGGCGCGCTCACGTCGATGCCTTCGTGCGGGCGAGCATAGTGCAGGATCGGATGCGCGCGCATCGAGGTGAACGCGCTCGTGAGCCAGCCGCGCGTGGGCATGATCGACGGCGTCGCGGCGAGGCGCTCGTTGTGCGACGCAAGACTCTCGGCGGCCTGGCCGAAGGAGCGGGCCAGCAGCTCCGCGCGACGGATCAGCGCGCTTACGTCCACGCTCACCTGTTCGGCATGCTGCACCAGCGGGTCGTCGCTGCGGACGCGCGCCGGCGCCGGCCCGCCGATGCCGGCCGCATGCACGGCGGGATCGAGCGGATCGAGGTTGGCGAGGACGCGGATCTTCGCGTCCGTCTGCGAAATCGCGTTGACGGTGTCGGTGAGCGTGCCCAGCCGGCTGTTGAGCCGGCCCAATTCGGCGGCCAGCGCCTCGCTCTCGGCCGCCGCGCGCGTCATGGCGCCGGTGCGGCCGCGCAGATAGGCCACGCCGTAGCCAGTCAGGAGGGCCACGGAGACGACCGTGAGAACGGCCAGCACGCCGAGCTTGAGCCAACTGCTCGTCACTTCCACGATCCGCGACGGCTCGGAGCCGTGGGGAACGAGCATGATGGTCCAGCGGCGCTTGGCCATTGGGACTCCGCGCGGGAGGGAGGATCGACTGCAATCGCTTGCGGGCCACCAGTGACGAACCGTGGCGGCCCCCTTACGGGCAAGAAAAAGACCGGGGATAAGATATCCCCGGCCGAGGTTGCGTCAAGCAAATGAACGATTGCTAAGTCATTGCACGCCAATACCTTGAAAACTGTTACGGAGTCGGTGGCAGCTGGGGTCTGGGAAAGAGGCTCTCGGGCTTGGAACTGCGCCAGCCGCCAACCGCCGGACGCATGGCTATTTCCCACGCGCGATGCTGCACGCCGTCCGGTGCACCGAGGTGCAGCCACAGCGTTTCGGCCTTCGTCGGCATGAAGGGCATGACCATCGCCGTCAGGCGCGTAAGGCAGCGCGCCAATGCTCCAAGCGCCGTATCGAGCTCCGACTCGCGGCCGGCCTTGGCGAGCGCCCACGGCGCCGTCTCCACGATGTAGCCGTTGGCGCGGCCCACCAGCTCCCAGGTCGTCTCGGCGGCGCCGCGAAGGTCGAGGGCATCCATCGCCGCGGCGAACCGTGCGAGGACGTCCTCGCCGGTCTCGTCGAGCGGGGTCCGCGTCAAGTCGGTCGGCACCACGCCGGCGCGGTACTTCTCCAGCATGGCGAGGGACCGGCTGGCGAGATTGCCGAGCCCGTCGGCCAGGTCCGAGACGTAGCGCTCCTCGAACCGCTCCCAGCTGAAGTTGCCGTCCGCATCCCACGGCACCTCGCGCAGCAGGAAGTAGCGGAAGGCGTCGGCCCCGAACCGGTCCACCGCCTCCTGCAGGTCGAGCTTCACGCCGGCGCTCTTGCTGAAGCGTTCCCCGCCCAGGTAGATGAACCCATGCGCCCACACCCGCTCGGGAAGCGGTAGCCCGGCGGCGTGCAGCATCGCGGGCCAGATCACGCAGTGGAACCGGGTGATG
>JBJMOZ010000039.1:0-6454 GCA_045803465.1 Gemmatimonadales bacterium
GCAGCAGCGAGTTGACGAACTGTACGGTCAGGAACAAGGGAACGACAAGGGCGGCGACCGGGAGTGCGCGCAACGGCGTACCTCCTGGAGGGTGCGGTCAGTCGAGCTGTTGGGGTGGTTGTTCGAAGATAGCTCGAATCACCCGCGACCGCACTAGCCCATTTTCCCCTACGAGCCGCTGGCACAGCGGTTTCCGGCGTCTCGGCTTGCGACGGACCCGCCGGGCGGGCAGACTACGATCCTCCCGCTTCCGCGACGACGATGCCCGCATCCGCTGCCCGACTCACTCCCCGCGCTCTCCTTTTTTCCCTGATGCTCGCCGCCTGTGCCCGGTCGCAGCCGCCGGTCGACGGCGCCGCGCCGGTGCAGTCCGTCAGCAACACCACCATCGCCGAGCCCGAGCGGCCGCGGCCCTACCCGGTCGAGGAGACGGCGGGCTTCCGCAAGGCGGTCGAGAAGGGGACGCGCACCCGAACCGGTCAGCCCGGGCCGAATTACTGGCAGCAGTGGGCGCGCTATCGCCTCACGGCCGACTACGACCCGGCCACCGGGCTCGTGCAGGGCACCGCGGAGGTGCGCTACTTCAACCGCTCCCCCGACTCGCTCCGGGCGCTGCAGGTGCACATCTACGACAACATGTTCGCCCCGGACGCGATGCGCACCCGCAAGGTGCCGGTGCAGCCGCCCGTGACCATCACCCGCGTCGCCGTGCGCGGCGAGGAGCTCGGCGCGACCCCCACGCCGGGGGCGGGCAGCTATCGGGTGAACGGCACGGTCATGTCGATCTCGCTGACCCAGCGACCGCTCGAGCCCGGCGACAGCGTCGACCTGTCCTTCCGCTGGTCGCTCACCGTGCCGGCCGACGGCGCGCCGCGTGGCGGCCGCAACGCCGACGTGGCGTGGGTGTCCTATTGGTATCCGCAGCTGGCCGTCTACGACGACGTGGTGGGCTGGCAGACGGACCAGTACATGGGCAACGGCGAGTTCTACATGGGCTACGGCGACTACGAGGTGAGCATCACCGTCCCGGCGGGCCACCTGGTCGCGGCGACCGGCGAGCTCGAGAACGCCGCCGAGGTGCTCTCGCCCGCGCAGCGCGACCGCTACGCGGCGGGGGCCCGCACCGACTCGGTGGTCCACGTCGTGTCGGCGGACGAAGTGCGGGCGGCGCAGCGCGGCACCCGGCCCGCGGGCCGGACGACGTGGCGGTTCCGCGCGAACAACGTGCGCGACTTCGCCTTCGGCGTGTCGCCGAAGTGGGCCTGGGACGTGACGCGCGCGGCCGTCGGCGATCGTGACGGCAACGGCACCGCCGACACCACCCGCATCCAGGCCTTCTGGGTGGTGCCCGACAGCGGCACCTCCAACTGGCGGGAGGAGGCGCGCTATGCGCGGCACTCCATCGAGTTCCTCTCCCAGTACCTGTGGCCGTATCCATATCCGCACGCCACCGCGATCCAGGGACCGCAGTCGTGCGGCGGCATGGAGTTCCCGATGATCACGTGCATCGGCGCCGGCCCGACGGGGCAGCTCTACGGCGTCACCGTGCACGAGCTCGGGCACATCTGGTTCCCCATGCAGGTGGGCAGCGACGAGAAGCGCCACGCCTGGCAGGACGAGGGGCTCACCGAGTTCAACCAGGTGCAGGGCGAGAAGGATTTCCATGCGAAGGAGGGCGATGCCGCCGGCCGCGACTTCGAGGCGCCGGTGCGCGACAACTACCTCGGCATCGTGCGCGCGGGAGCCGAGGAGCCGCTCATGCGGCATGCCGACAAGTACGAATCGGGATTCGCGTTCGGCATGGCGAGCTACATGAAGCCCGCCACCATCCTCATGATGCTCCGCAGCATGCTGGGCGAGGAGAAGTTCCACGAGGCCTACCGGACCTACGGCAAGCGCTGGCAGTACAAGCATCCGAAGCCCTACGATCTCTGGAACACCTTCGATGACGTCGCCGGGCGCGACCTCGACTGGTTCTGGCGCACCTGGTTCTACGAGACGTGGTCGCTGGATCAGGCGGTGGGCAGCGTCACCGAGAGCAAGGGCACCTGGACCGTGGTCATCGAAGACAAGGGCCTCGCCCCGATGCCGGCGACGGTGCGGGTGACCCGCGATGACGGGAACGTCCAGGAGTACACGGTGCCGGTCGAGGCGTGGCTGCGCGGCGCGAAGAGCTATCCCTTCAAGGTGGAGGGCAAGGCGGCGGTCCTGAAGGTGGAGATCGACCCGGACCAGCGTTTCCCCGACATCGATCGCAGCAACAACACCTGGAGCCGCTGACGCGGCGCACGGAGGCACGACACGATGCGTATCGGCGGCGGCGGCAGAAGTTCGAACCTCGAGGACCGGCGCGGCCAGCGGTCGGGCGGCTTCGGGTTCGGTGGCGGGGGCCGGGGCCTCGGACTCGGGGCGATCCTCTTCGCCGCGTTCATGGCCATCGTCTTCAAGGCCGACTTCTTCAGCATGCTGGGCCTGGGCAGCTCCATCGGGAGCGGCGCACCGCAGGTGCAGACGACGCCCGGGCCCGCGGAAGGCGTGAACGACCCGGCCGAGGAACCGATGGTGCGCCAGGTCTCGGGGGTGCTCGACGACGTGCAGTCGTTCTGGGCCACCACACTGCCCGCCACGATGAACGCGCCGTACCGCGACGCGAAGCTGGTGCTCTTTCGCGACCTCAACACCTCGGCCTGCGGGCGGGCGGAAGCGGCGATGGGGCCCTTCTACTGCCCGCTCGATGAAAAGGTGTACATCGACCTCGGCTTCTACGACGAGCTCGCCCGCCGCTTCCAGGCGCCCGGCGACTTCGCGCAGGCGTACGTGCTCGCGCACGAGCTCGGTCACCACGTACAGACAATCCTCGGCACGTCGGAGAAGGTGCAGCGCCTGCAGCAGGAGCGCCCGCAGCTCGCCAACCAGGCGTCGGTGCGCCTCGAGCTGCAGGCCGACTGCTACGCCGGCGCCTGGGGCCACTCGGCGGCGCAGCGCAACCTGCTCGACCCCGGCGACGTGGAGGAGGGCCTGCGCGCCGCCACCGCCATCGGCGACGACAACATCCAGCGCCAGTCGCAGGGTCGGGTGGTGCCGGAGTCGTTCACCCACGGCAGCTCCGAGCAACGGATGAGCTGGTTCCGGCGTGGGCTCGAGTCGGGCGATCCGCGGCAGTGTGACACGTTTGCGGAGAGGTAGGATCGGTGCCCCCGCTAGATTTCCATCGAGACCATTCGGGAGTCCCAATGTCGTTCCGCATCACCCGCGTCCTGCCCATGCTGGGCCTGCTCGCGATCCTCGCCTCCCCTGCCGCGGCCCAGAAGGCCAAGCCGGCCAAGGGTGAGCCGTCCTATGACAACCGCCCCCTGTCGGCGTGGATCGAGGATCTCTCGGGCCTCGCCCCCTACACCCGGCACTCCGCCGCCTACGCCATCGCCGATATCGGCCCGAAGGCCACGGCCGCGGTGCCTGCGCTGATCAAGAACCTCGAGGATCCGGAAGCCACCGTGCGCTACTCGAGCGCGCTCGCGCTGGGCGAGATCGGCCCCGGCGCCAAGGAGGCGGTGGACCCACTCAAGAAGCTGCTCGAGGACCGCAACGAGGACGTCGCGGCGATGGCGCGGAAGTCGATCAAGAAGATTTCCGGCGAGGTCGTCGAGTAGGTCCCACCGGCGATCCGGTGCATGTCGACGGGGCGGCTCTCACAGGAGCCGCCCCGTTGCGTTGCCAGCTGCCGCGATTCTGGCCCCTTGAACTCCATCCATACATTCGTATATTCGGATACATGACAGGCGCCTCCCTCCTTCCCCAGCTCGACCTCTTTGCCGACCCGGTTCGGGCACGGCTGCTGTTGCTCATCGAGCCGCAGGAAATGAGCGTGGGCGAGTTGGCCGAAGTCCTTCAGTTGCCGCAACCTACGGTGAGCCGGCACCTCAAGGCGCTGGCCGAGGCGGGCTGGGTGACGTCGCGGGCGGAGGGCACGAGCCGGCTGTACCGGGCCGATGCGGCGGGTCGGCCGGCGGCCCTGTCCGACCTGTGGCGGCTGGTGCGGGCCGAGATCGAGGACAGCGCCGACGCGCGCCGCGACCTGGAGCGCAGCCGGCATGTTCTGGCCGCCCGGCGTGGCCGGGGCGACTTCTTCGCCGATGCCGCGCAGCAGTGGGACGCGCTTCGCGCCGAGCTGTTCGGGGCGCGGCTGGAGTTGCTGCCGTTGCTGGGCCTGCTCGAGACGCGCCTCGTGGTGGGCGACCTGGGCTGTGGCACCGGCCTGCTGGCGCTCGCGATGGCGCCGTTCGTCCAGCGCGTGGTGGCGGTGGACGGCTCGCGACCGATGCTCGACGTGGCGGCGACGCGCCTGGGCGGCATCGCGAACGTGGACCTGCGCCATGGCGACCTCGCGGCGCTGCCGGTGCGCGACGGCGAGCTCGACGTGGCGTTGCTGAGCCTCGTGCTTTCGTACGCCATCGAGCCCGCGGCGGTGCTGCGCGAGGCGGCGCGTGCACTGCAGCCGGGCGGGCGCATCCTGCTCACCGACCTCATGCCGCACGACCAGGTGGAGCTGCGGCAGCGGTTCGGGCAGCAGTGGCAGGGCTTTTCGGAGGAGACGGTGCGGACGTGGCTCGAGGCGGCCGGCTTCACGTCGGTGCGCTACGTGCCGCTTCCCGCGGAACCCACGGCGCGCGGCCCGCTGCTCTTCGCGGCGTCGGCGGTGCGCGCGTGGCAGGAACGCCAACGGGAGCTCGACACATGACGGAGATGAAGCGCGACGCCTCGCCATCGCACGTGCAATCGGCCAACGGCCTCGTGGCATCGGCCAAGGCGCAGGTGCGCGAGGTGCAGCCGGACGACGTGGAAGGCCTCCTGGCGCAGGGCGCGGTGCTGATCGACATCCGCGAGCTCGCCGAGCTCGAGGCCGAGGGCGTCATTCCCGGTGCGGTGCACGCGCCGCGCGGGGGGCTCGAGTGGAGCGTGGACCCCGCGAGCCCCACGTTCATCAAGGCGCTCGACCCGACGAAGCCGGTGGTGCTCTACTGCCGCTCGGGCAGCCGATCGGCGCTCGCGGCGCAGCAGGTGGAGAAGATGGGTTATGGCGACGTGGCCAGCCTGCAGGGCGGCATCCGTCGATGGAAGACCGAAGGCCGGCCGGTGGCTGCGCCACAGGACCTCACTTAACGATCACGGGAGCGACACGATGACGGCAGTGGCGACGGAGCGGAAGCTGGAGCACGCGAGTGCCGAGCGCCCCGCGTTCAAGGTGAAGGACCTCGGCCTGGCCGAGTGGGGCCGGAAGGAAATCCGCCTCGCCGAGGACGAGATGCCGGGCCTGATGGCGCTGCGGCAGGAGTACAAGGGCAAGAAGCCGCTGGCGGGCGCCCGCGTCATGGGCTCGCTGCACATGACCGTGCAGACGGCCGTGCTGATCGAGACGCTCGTCGACCTCGGCGCCGACGTGCGCTGGGTGTCGTGCAACATCTTCTCGACCCAGGACCACGCGGCCGCGGCCGTGGCGGTGGGCCCGAAGGGCACCGTCGACGCGCCGAAGGGCACGCCGGTCTACGCCTGGAAGGGCGAGACGCTCGAGGAGTACTGGTGGTGCACCGAGCAGGCGCTCATGTGGCCCGACGGCGGCGGTCCGAACCTGCTGCTCGATGACGGCGGCGACGCCACGCTGCTCGTGCACAAGGGCGCGGAGTACGAGAAGGCGGGCAGGATCCCGGCGTTCGATCCGGCCAGCGACCCCGAGGAGTGGGGCGTGATCCTCGACCTGCTGCGCGCCGAGGCGGCGAGGAACCCGGGCCGCTGGACCAAGGTGCTGGCGAGCATCCGCGGCGTCTCCGAGGAGACGACCACGGGCGTGCATCGCCTGTACGAGATGATGCAGGCCGGCACGCTCGCCTTCCCGGCGATCAACGTGAACGACAGCGTCACCAAGTCGAAGTTCGACAACCTCTACGGCTGCCGGCACTCCATCGTGGACGGCCTCAACCGCGCCACCGACGTGATGCTCGCGGGCAAGGTGGCGGTGGTGCTGGGCTACGGCGACGTGGGCAAGGGCTGCGCGCAGGCGCTCAAGGGCCAGGGCGCCCGCGTGGTGGTGACCGAGATCGACCCGATCAACGCGCTGCAGGCCGCGATGGAGGGCTTCCAGGTCACGACGCTCGAGGACGTGCTGGAGACCGCCGACATCTTCATCACCGCCACGGGCAACAAGGACATCATCACCGTCGGCCACATGCAGCGGATGAAGGACAAGGCGATCATCGGCAACATCGGCCACTTCGACAACGAGATCGACATGGCCGGCCTGAAGAAGCTGCCGGGCGTGGAGCGCATCAACATCAAGCCGCAGTACGACGAGTTCGTGCTGCCGAGCGGGCGCAGCGTGCTCGTGCTCGCCGAGGGCCGGCTGCTCAACCTGGGCTGCGCCACGGGCTACCCGAGCTTCGTGATGTCGGCGAGCTTCACC
>JBJMOZ010000218.1:0-2896 GCA_045803465.1 Gemmatimonadales bacterium
TCGCCGCCCTCGCCGCCTCGGCCGGCGTCCCGGCCGTCCTGCTCGACGTCGCCGCCCCGGATGGCGACCGGAACGCACCCGCCAAGGCGGGGCTCGAACGCGCCCGCAAGGCACGCCCCGCCGCGTTCATGGATGCGGCCCGCGCGACGCTTATCACCCTGGGCAATCTCGACGACTCCCTCGAGCTGCTCCGGGACTGCGACCTGGTGCTGGAGGCGATCATCGAGCAGCCCGCGCCCAAGCAGGCGCTCTACGCGCGCCTCGAGCCCCTCCTCAAGCCCACCGCCATCGTCGCGAGCAACACCTCCGGCATCCCGATGCAGGTGCTCACCGAAGGGCGCAGCGCACGCTTCCGGCGGCACTTCCTGGGCATGCACTTCTTCAATCCGCCCCGCTACCTGCACCTGCTGGAGCTGATCCCGACGAAGGAGACCGACCCGCAGGCGCTCGACGCGGTGCGCCACTTCAGCGAGGTGGTGCTCGGGAAGGGCATCGTCGTCGCCAAGGACGTTCCGGGGTTCGTCGCGAATCGGCTCGGCGTGTACGGCATGGTCGCCGCGATGAAGGGGATGATGGAGTCCGGGCTCACGATCGATGAAGTGGACACGCTCACCGGCCCGCTGCTCGGCCGCGCGAAGAGCGCCACCTTCCGCACGGCCGACATCACGGGGCTCGACGTGCTGCTGCACGTCTCCAAGGGACTGAGCGCGAGCACCGGCGAGGATTTCTCCATGCCCGAGTGGGTGGAGAAGCTGGCCGCGAGCGGCCGTCTGGGCGACAAGACGGGCGGCGGCTTCTACAAGAAGGTCGGCAAGGAGATCACCACCCTCGACTGGCACACCCTCGAGTATGGGCCGCAGCAGCAGGTGAGCGATCCCGCGCTCGGCGCGCTGGCGAGGGAACCCCTCGAGAAGCGGCTCGCGATGGCGGCCAAGCTGCCCGGCAAATACGGCGACTTCGTGCGCAACTACCTGCTGCGCATGTCGCACTACGTGCTGAAGACCACCCCCGAGATCGCGTACGACATCGTGTCGGTGGACCGCGGCATCGAGTGGGGCTACGCGTGGGAGGCCGGTCCGTACCAGCAGATGGACGCGCTCGGACACGACTTCCTGAAGGAGGGCTTCACGCGCCTCGGTCTCGAGACTCCCCCGCTGCTGCACAAGGCCAAGGACGGCGCCTTCTACCACGAGCGCGAAGGGAGCAGGAACTACCTCGCCTTCGCCGGCACGTACGAGAAGGTGCCGCCGGTGCCGGGTCAGATCGCGTTGGACGCCGTGCGCTCGCGCAAGGGCGCCGTGGTGGAGTCCGCACCCGAGGCCAACCTGCTCGACCTCGGCGACGGGGTGCTCCTGCTCGAGGCGCGCAGCAAGATGAACACGATGGGCGCCGGCGTGCTGGCGATGCTGCGAAAGGGGCTGGAGCGCGTGGCCGACGGCAAGTTCGTGGGCCTGGTGATCGGCAACGACGATCCGCGCGCGTACAGCGCGGGCGCCGACCTCGGCGCGGTGGTGTCCCAGGTGCAGGCGGGTGACTGGAAAGGGCTGGACGAGATGGTGCGCTACTTCCAGGAGGGGGCGATGCTGCTGCGGCGCGCGCCCTTCCCGGTGGTGGCGGCACCGCACGGACTCACGCTGGGCGGCGGTGCGGAGTACGCACTGCACGCCGACCGTATCCAGGCGCACGCCGAGCTGTACATGGGCCTGGTCGAGACGGGTGTCGGCCTCATCCCCGCTGGCGGTGGAACCAAGGAGCTCCTTTTCCGATTTACTCAGCAGCTGGAGCCGTACGACGAAGCGGACCCGTTCGAGGCGGTGAAGCGGGCGTTCAAGCTCATCGCCATGGCGACGACCAGCACGAGCGCGCTCGAGGCGAGGTCGCTCGGCTTCCTTCGCCCGGCAGCGGACCGGATCACGATGAACCGCGACCGGCTCATCGCCGACGCGAAGGCGCGAGTGCTCGACCTGGCGCCCGACTACGTGGCACCGGCGCCGCGGACGATCACGGCGCTCGGCAAGGAGGCGTTGGGGAATCTGATGTACGCCGGATGGGCGATGCGCGAGGGCGGACAGATCACCGAGCACGAGGTGCGTATCGCGCGTGAGCTCGCCTATGTGCTCTCCGGTGGCGACGGGCCGCCGCGCACGGTGACGGAGCAGGACATCCTCGATCTCGAGCGCGAGGCTTTCCTCCGCCTGCTGGGTACGAAGGAGACGCAGGAGCGAATCGCCTACACGCTGAAGACGGGCAAGCCACTGCGAAACTGATGTCATCCCGCAGGAGCCAGCGACGCGAGCGAGTGTGGGTGCCCTCTGGGCAATCCACTCTCCCGAACTAGCAGGTTGTCAAGGAGAGTGGATCCCGACAGGCGCTGCGCGCCTGCGGGATGACAAACGGGAGAGGGAAAATGGCCGACCAGAATGATGTCGTGATCGTTTCCGCGGTCCGTACCGCGGTAGGGAAGGGAAAGAAGGACGGCGCGCTGAGCTCGACGCACCCCGTCGAGCTGTCCGCGCTCGTGATGAAGGAAGCGATCGACCGCGTCGGCATCGACAAGGCGACGATCGACGACGTGACGTGGGGCTGCGCGATGCCGGAGGCGTCGCAGGGGCTCAACGTCGCGCGCCTCTCCGCGCTGCGCGCCGGCCTGCCGGTGGAGGTGCCCGCGCAGACGGTGAACCGCTTCTGCTCGTCCGGCCTCCAGACGGTGGCGGACGGCGCCATGCAGATCATGAGCGGCATGGCCGACGTCGTTCTCGCCGGCGGGGTCGAGATGATGAGCCAGGTGCCGATGTCTGGCTACCATGCGCGGCTCGACCCCGAAGCGCTCGAGTCGTACATCGGCATGGGGTTCACGGCCGAGCGCGTCGCCGAGCGCTGGAAGATCAGCCGGGCG
>JBJMOZ010000126.1:0-5749 GCA_045803465.1 Gemmatimonadales bacterium
CGACCTCCGCGACCTCGAAGACCGGGGCCGTGCCACCCTGCCCCAGCTGGCGGAGTCCCTCGTACAGCACGACGCTCACCGCGTTCGCCAGGTTCAGGCTCCGAGCCTCCCCAGCTGACGGAATCCGGTAGCAGCGCGCGCGATGCTTCTCGACGATGCGGGCCGGCATGCCGTCCTTCTCGTTGCCGAAGACGAGCACACTGTTCTTGCGGAACGGCGCCTTCGTGTAGTCGACCCGCGCATCGGTCGTGAAATAGATGCAGCGGTCGCGACTGATGGCATCACGGAACGCGAACCAGTCGGGATGCTCCCACAGGTCGACCTTGTCGCGGTGCTCGACCGCGGCTCGTTTCACGTCCGGCCCGTCGAGCGGGAAACCGATGGGGCCGATCAGGTGGAGGGGAACATCGGCGCCGGCACACAGGCGCATCACATTGCCGGTATTCGGCGGGATCTGGGGTTCGATCAACGCCACGTGCAGGGTCATCAGCCGCCTCTCGTGTGCATTTCACGCCGCGGATCGGCACGCAGGCTTTCGAGCTGGTAGAGGGCGCTCCGATCGGGCGCGGCCAACCGCGCTTCGGCACCCCTGTCGGCACGTGCCGACCATGTCCTTCGAATCAACTCGGCGATCTCCGCATCACCGGCACCACTGCGCAGCGGCTCGCGCAGGTCCACGCCCTCGGCCGCGTACAGGCAGAGGTACCACGTGCCGTCGGCCGTGACACGGCTCCGGTCGCAGCTGCGGCAGAACGGCTCCGTGGTCGAGGCGATGATTCCGAACACCGTGCCGTCCGGCAGCCGGAACCGCTCGGCCGGCGCCGGACCGGCGGAAGGAATCGCCTCGACACCTCCATAGTGCGCGCCGATGCGCTCCAGCATCTCGCGCCGCGCCACGACGTCGTCGTACGACCAGCGCGTGGCACCACCAACGTCCATGTACTCGATGAAGCGCACTTCCACCTGCTCGCGGCGGCCGTACTCGAGCAGGTCGACCAACTCATCGTCGTTGAAGCCGCGGATGACGACGGTGTTGAGCTTCGTGCCGACGAAGCCCGCCTCGCGGGCGGCACGCACGCCATCGAGAATGTCGGCATGCCGGTCGGTGCGCGCGAACGCCAGCGCCCGGTCGGGCCGCAACGTGTCCAGGCTCACCGTGACCCGATCGAGCCCTGCCGCCTTGAGTGCCTCGGCGTGCCGGCGCAGCAGCAGGCCATTCGTGGTGAGCGCAATCTCGTCGACCCGCTCGACTGCCCGAAGCTGCGCCACCAGGGCCGGAAGGTCATGGCGAAGCAGCGGCTCACCACCCGTCAGCCGCACCTTCGAGCTACCTAGGCCCGCGAAGATGCGCACCAGTCGCTCGAGCTCCTCGAAACTGAGGAGCGAGGCGCGCGGGAGCCAGACGTAGCTCTCCTCCGGCATGCAGTACCGACAGCGCATGTTGCACCGGTCGGTGACCGAGAGCCGGAGACTGCCAAGCGGTCGCTCGAACCGGTCGAGAACCGGCGAGAATCCAGGTGTCGTCACGCGGGGAAATCTAATCAACTCGTGCGCTTAGCCCCGCCGCTCCGCCTCGGGACGGGCTGGAACGGAGCCCCCGGGCGCCGTGGGGTCGACCCATCCAACCGAACCATCGGCATAGTACTCGCGCTTCCAGATCGGCACGCGACGCTTCACTTCCTCGATGACGTAGCGACACGCCGCGAACGCCTCATCCCGGTGCGGCGCTGCCGCCGCGATCGCCACGGCGGCGTCGCCGATGGCCAGTGCGCCAACGCGATGCTCGAGCGCCACTTGCGCCATGGGCCAGCGTGCGCGCGCCTCGGCGAGGATGGTCTCGCACTCCTTCTCGGCCATCGGCGCGTAGGCGGAGTACTCGAGCCGCTCGACCGCATGGCCGCCGTGGTGATCGCGCACGAGACCGAGAAATGCCGCGATGCCACCACGCTCGCTCGATGTCACCGCCGTGATGAGTGCGGTCAGGTCGAGCGGCGTCTCGCGCAGCACGGCCACCTCAACCTCCCGCAAGCGGTGGCAGCACCGCCACTTCGTCGCCGTCCTCGAGCAACGTGTCGAGTGTGGCCTGCGACTGGTTGCGCGCGAGCAGTGGCCGGGGCGGCAGGCCTGCGCCACCGGGCAGCATCAGCAGCCGATCGAGCACCGACTGGAGCGACGCGGGCCGAGGCAGATCGAGCACGAGGCGTTCGGTGCCGAGGAGTTCCGCAAAGCGCGCGAACAAAAGCACTTGCACCGTCACGACATCCGACGCGATGGTCATGTCGAAAGTATTGCGCGGGGCGCGCCACCGATCAAGCCGACGACGACATGAAAACGGGCCGCCGCGGCGGCCCGGGTACGACGCACCATCATCGCCTACATGTTCTCGTCGTCGTCATCGTCGTGATCGTCGACGGGGATGTAATCCTCGTCGGCGACGAGCGCGCGCAACTCCTTGCTGGGCTTGAACACCGGCACCGGACGCGCGGCCACTTCCACCGGCTCGCCCGTGCGCGGGTTGCGCGCCATGCGCGTCTTGCGCTTGCGGATCTTGAAGGTGCCGAAGCCGCGCACCTCGATGTTCTGCTGATCCTTCAGCGCGTGCTTAACGGCGTCGAGGAAGGCATCGACGACGCGGGCGCAATCCTTCTTGGAGATCATCGGACCCGACGTCCGCGCGATCGCCTCGGTGACGCGCTCGACGAGATCGGCCTTGGTCATGTATCCCCCGGAGTAGTCTGGGCGAGCCCCGGACAGGGCTTCCTGACCGGCGATACTATGGGCTTAGCTGTTGTCTGTCAAGAGCTTGGAGCCTTCGGTCAGGCTCCGAGCAGCCGCCGGAACTCGGCGAAGTGCGGGTATGCATCGTGCGGACCGGGCGCCGCCTCGGGATGATATTGCACCGCGAAGACCGGAAGGGAGCGGTGCCGGAGCCCCTCGACGCTGCCGTCGTTGAGGTTCACGTGGGTCACTTCGAGGTCCGGCGCCCCGGGAACGATCTCCCCGTCGCCCTTGACCGCGAACCCATGGTTCTGCGAGGTGATGAGCACCTTGCCAGTCGGGATTTCCCGGACCGGGTGGTTCCCGCCTCGGTGCCCATAGGGGAGCTTGTAGGTCGAGCCGCCGAAGGCCAGGCCCACGAGCTGATGCCCAAGACAGATGCCGAAGGTCGGCAGCCCCGCCCCGCTCAGCTCGCGGATGGTCTCGGCCGCGTAGGCGAGAGCAGCCGGGTCGCCCGGGCCATTGGAGAGAAAGAGGCCCTTCGGGTCGAGCTTCCGGATCTCGGCCGCCGGCGTGGTGGCCGGCACCACGGCCACGCGACAGCCGCTCGCGGCCAGCATGGTGACGATGTTGTGCTTCATGCCGAAGTCCATCGCCACCACGAGCGGGCCCTCGCCCTCCTCGTAGCGCTCGACCACGGTCGCGCCCGACGCGAGGTCGAGCCCTTCCATGGACGGCGAGGCGAGCAGTTGCTGCTTCAGGGACTCCGTCGGTTCGAGGCCCTCGGCGATGACGCCGCGCATCGCTCCGAGTTCCCTCAAGTGCCGTGTGAGGCGTCTCGTATCGACGTTCTCGATCACCGGCACCGCGGCCTGCGCAAGCCATTCGCCCAAGCCGACTTCTGCGCGCCAGTTCGAGTGGGTTCTGGAAAGCTCGCGCACCACCACCCCGGACACCTGCGGCCTGGTGGACTCCATGTCCTCGAAGTTCACGCCGTAGTTGCCGATCATCGGCGCCGTCATGACGACGATCTGGCCGAGGTAGCTGGGATCGGTGAACGTTTCCTGGTAGCCGGTGAGGTTGGTGGTGAACACCACCTCACCAAAGGCGGGGTCGATGGGGCGTGGAGTGGTTCCGGCGAACCACGCCCCATCCTCGAGCAGGACGAAGGCTGGGCGTTCGATCACTGCTTCGGCGCCGGAGCGGCCGGCGTCGAAGGAGCGTTGGAGGGCGCCTCGCCCGTGGACGGCGCCGGCACCGGCGTGGCGCCCTGAAGCGGAGCGGGAGTGCTGGTGCTCGGGGCGGGCGCGGCCGCACCCGCCCGGCGGAGCTGCTCCTGCAGCTCGCTGCCCGTCGGCCCGCGTCGCACGAGCGACAGCAGGAGCGAGAGGACGAGGAAGATCCCGCCGCACCACCAGGTGGCCTTGGTCAGGATGGTCACGGCCTGACGGCCTCCGAGCACGGTCTCGGTACCGCTTCCGCCCAGGGAGGCGAGACCACCGCCCTGCCCGGCCTGAAGGAGAACCACGACCGAGAGCAGCAGGGCGTCGATGATGAGCAGCGTGAGCAGCAGCGCGAACATGTAGATCCGAATCCTCGAAGTAAGCCGCCAAAGGTAGTCAGGACAGCCACTTCCGGCAACGCATCAGCCGCCCATCCCCACGATCTCGGCCCAGCCCTCGGCATCGAGGCTCGCGCCGCCGACCAGGACCCCGTCGACCTCGGCCTCCGCCACCAATCCGAGGGCATTCCCTGCGTTCACGCTGCCGCCGTACAGGACCGGTATGCGCGTCGTCACGCCATGTCGCTGGAAGACGGTGCGTATGAATGCGTGCACGGCCGACGCGTCGGCCGGTTTCGCCACCTTCCCCGTTCCGATGGCCCACACCGGCTCGTATGCGATAACGAGGGCTGCGGCGTGCTCTCGCGGCAGCCCCTCGAGTACGGCGTCGAGCTGGCGTGCCACGACCGCCTCGGTGCGATTCGCCTCGCGCTCGTCGATCTTCTCGCCCACGCAGAGCAGGGGCTGCAGGCGCGCCGCAAAGACCGCGCGCACCTTCTTCGCGGTCTCGGCATCGGTCTCGCCGAAGATGTGCCGGCGTTCGGAATGCCCCACCAGTGCACCGCGCCCGCCGGTGCCGGCGACCATCGCGCAGGAGGTCTCGCCGGTGAACGCGCCCTTCTCTTCCCAGTGCACGTTCTGCGCACCCGTCGAGACGTCCGCCCGTCTTGCCATCGCCTGCGAGAACGACTGCAGCGAGACGGCCGGCGGGAAAAACCAGAGCGCGCGATGCTCGCGCGGCGCGGTGAGCTCGAGAAAGCGCTCCGCAAACGCCACGGCCACGGCGGGCGGGTGGTACATCTTCCAGTTGGCGGCGTAGATCAGCGAGCGGCTCATGCGTCGTCGAGCGCCGCGACGCCCGGCAGCACCTTCCCCTCGAGGAATTCGAGCGACGCGCCGCCGCCCGTGGAGACGTGCGTCATCTTGTCCTCCAGACCCGCCTGTGCCACCGCGGCCGCCGAATCGCCGCCGCCCACCACGGTGATCGTGCCGTGCGTCGTCGCGCTCGCCATGGCCGTCGCGACGCTCATGGTGCCTTTGTCGAAGGGCGGCGTCTCGAAGACGCCCATGGGACCGTTCCACACCACCGTGCCGGCCGTCGCGATGCGATCCGCAAACAGCTTCGCCGACTCGGGGCCGATGTCGAACATGGCCCAGCCCGCGGGAATCCGGTCGCGCGCGATGGTCTGCGTCAGCGTGTCGGGCGCGAGCTGCTGGCCGATGACGCCGTCGACCGGCAGCACGAGCTTGTCACCGCCGCGCGCGAGCAGCTGCTTCGCCATCTCCACGCGATCGGCCTCGACCAGCGAATTGCCCGTCTCGAGCCCCATCGCCTTGAAGAAGGTGCACGCCATGGCGCCACCGATGAGGATCGCATCCACCTTCGGCAGCAGCGCCTCGATCAGGTCCACCTTGCCCGAGACCTTCGCGCCGCCCAGTACGGCCACGAACGGGCGCTTGGGCGCGTCG
>JBJMOZ010000172.1:0-5645 GCA_045803465.1 Gemmatimonadales bacterium
TCCCCCTGCTCTTCCCGCCCGTGGAGATCGACGGTCGCACGCTGGTCGACGGCGGATTGACGGCCAACATCCCGATCGAAGCCGCGCGCCGCCTTGGCGCGACGCGCGTCATCGTGAGCGACGTGTCGGGTCCCCTGCCCGACTCGGTGCCGCTGTCGTCCACCGGCGCGGTGGCGCAGCGGCTCATGGACTACGTCTTCGAGCAGCCCCCCACCGAGCTCATGCCCGGCGACGTCTACGTGCGCCATGACGTGGGCGCGTTCGGCGCGCTCGACTTTTCGTCGGATCCCGTGACCGCGCTGCTCTCCACTGGCCGTCGGACCGCCGACAGCGTGCTCGCGCGCGCCGAGTGCCTCGCGCCGCTCGCCGGCGATGCCCCGCTCAACTTCCGCCGGCTGCCGCGATACGTGGGCCGGATCGCCGTCACCGACAGCGTCGGCCAGGCCGCCAGGGTGCTGCGCGACCTGGGTCTGCGTTCCGGCGATTCCATTCCCTGGCTCGAGCTGAAGGAACGCGCGAGCCGTCTCGCGGAATCGGAGCAGATCGAGGGCGTGTGGCTCTATCCCTCCGGCCAGGGCGACACGGTGTCGTTCGCACCACAGCTCCGACTCGCGCCACGACTGTACGGCGCCGGGGGCTTCGCCTACGACAACACGATGGGCGGACGGGTGTGGATCGCCGGCCTGTCCCGCGGCCTGCTGGGCCTCGGGCTCGAGCTCACGTCGAAGCTGGCGCTCGGCGGACTGCGCAACGAACTCGAGCTGGGCGCGCGAAAGAATCTCCGCTTCCGCTGGCGTGTGCTCGCGCCCACCCTCCTCGCGACCGTGGCCGACGAGACGGTGCCGCTCTACAGTGCCGCGGGCAGCGACTCCGGCTCGATCGAGGTGCGCGAGCTGGTGGGATTCGCGGGCCTGGATCGCGCCTTCGGTCACGGGTGGCGCACCCGCCTGGCCATCGAGGGCCGCACCTGGGACGAGCCCGGGCAAAGCCAGTCCGCCGGCGGCGTGATGGTGCGCACCGAGCGCTTCGACGACTGGGACGCGCCGCGCGGCTTCGCCGAGGGACACTGGACCAACGTGTATCGCTACGGGCTGGGCGAGCTGCGCTGGCCATTCGTCTTCGGCCAGCGGTTCGGGATGCGTACGCTCGCGCGCGCCGGCCTCGGCGAGGCACTGCCGCCCCACCTCACCTTCATGTTCGGCGGCGACGAGGGATTTCCCGGCCTGCGCCCCGCGCAACTTCGCGGCGATCGCGAACTGTCGGCGCAGGGTCAATTCTGGGCGCAGGTCCTCGGCCCCATGGAGGCGACGGTCGATCTCGGCGTGGGCCGGATCGCGACGGGAGGCGCATTCGTGAACGGCGACGACTGGCTGACGGGCGTGCGGCTGGGCGCGCGGCTCGCGACGCCGTTCGGCCCGCTCAGCGTGGCACACGGCTGGGCGAGCGACGGCAACTCGAGCTGGTACGTGCGATTCTTCCGGTGGTTCTGAGGGACTAGACGAGCACGTGCAGACTGTCGTCGGCGGAGCGCAACTGTGGCTCGCCGTAGCGTCCTTCCTCCCGGTGATGCCTCTCCCACTCGTCGCGGTAGCAGAAGGGATCGAGCCCGTGCGCCCGGTCCACCGTCAGCACACCGTCGAGATGGTCGATCTCGTGCTGGATCAACTCGGCCATGTCCCGCTCCAGCTCCACTTCGTGCCACTTTCCGCGCAGGTCCTGATAGCGCACCCGCACGTGATGCGCGCGCAGCACGCGCACGTACAGGTCGGGAATCGAGAAGCAGTCGTCCCAGACGGTGAAATCCTGGAAGCCGATGTCCACGATCTCGGGATTGACCAGCACCCACGGCTTGCCGGTGTCGATGTAGATCATGCGCACCGGTGCGCCGATCTGGGGCGCGGCGATGCCCCGCCCCGCGCCCGCGTGCTGCTGTTGCCAGTCGTGCAGCGTGTCGGCGAGATCATCGGCGATGACGCGGACGGCCGCCGAGCGCGGGTTGGTGATGGTCTCGCAGCGGGCGCGGAGGATCGGGTCGCCGAGGCGACGGATGCGACGAATAGCCATGATCTGAAGGTCGGGATTACGGAGGGGGTTGTCAAATGTCCAAAGGGCCAATCTGACGCGCAGGCGGCGATTAATGCGTAGTACTATTTCATACCACTTATCAGCAAGTGGCCATGTTTGTTGAAGTTGTTCAGTCGCCAAGCATCCATTGCACTCGCACTGCCCCGATCACCGGCGCCCTTTCCTGTCCGTCGAACTCCTTTCCAAGCCACTGCATCGACACCGTCGCCGCCCAACGCTGCCACTGCAGCGTACCATCCACGCCGAGCCAGCCGCGCCAACGCCGTTGGGCATCGAGGCCGGTGAGGGTGCGATCGTCGGCAATCCAGCGCTCGCCGGCTTCGAGTCCGAGACCGGCGCCGACGCCCTCGATGGCACGCGGAGCCAGCCATCGCCCGTCGAGACCGACACTCGCACGCACTCCCCCCTCGATCATGCTCCGCATCGTGCCCAGTTCGGCGCTTCCGAGCGCGCCGAGTCGAACGGGTCCGAGCGCGGTCCAGCGCGTGCCGCCGGCGCGTGCCGCGAGCCAGGGCGCACTGGGCAGCTGATCGTCCCATGAAGGCGGCATGGGGAAGCCGAACAGATGGTGCACGAAGCGCTGCAGCGGCTCACCGAGCGCGGCTGGACCGCGCAGGCCCGCCGTGAGCGTGGCCTGCCACGCCCCGCGGGCGGCCCAGTGCTCGAGCGCCCCACGCACGCCCACGTAGCCGGCGAACGGACGGTCGCCCGGCGGGCTTCTGGGCACCAGCAGATCCGGGGTGAACAACGCGTGGACAAGGCCCAGGCGCCATCCACGACAGGCGTCGGGCGAGCAGTGGCGCACCCCCAGCGATGCATCGATGCCGTGGGTGTAGTCGCGATCGTGGCGCGGGCCGAGCACGATCCCGTCGTTGTCGACCTGCAGTCGCACCATCACCTGCGCCTCGAGCGGTGCGACGAGCATCGCCAGCAAGAACATCAGGATGACCCGTGCCATGATCTCAAGTCACCTTGCTGTGCTCGGCGCAGATATTGACGCCCGTGCGCCGTCGTGCAAGCAGTTGCAATGACAACTACTATATGCCATTTCTGTCCAGCGGTAGTTCGCACCAAAAACATGATACGAATTGACAGAAGCCCGTGCCCCGGCTAAGCTTGCCCCTCATGGCGGGCACGATGCACGAACTGCGTGGCGGTGTCGGACCGGCGGGGGCCTATCGTGGCCCTCGCGGGCAGATTCTCGTCGAGCTGAAACGGACCGAGAACCTGTCGGCCAAGGAGTTGGCGGGCCGACTTGGCCTGTCGCTCAACGCGGTGCGGCATCACCTGAAGGAGCTCGAGGCGGAGGGCATGCTCGAGTACGTACGCGAGCATCGAAGCGTGGGAGCGCCGGCCTTTGCCTACCGGCTGAGCACACAGGGACAGGCGCTCTTTCCGCGGCGATACCAGGAGACCCTGACCTACATCCTCGAGCACGTGGCCGTGCGCGACGGGCGGGCGGCAGCCATCGCCATGCTCGAGGCGCATCTGCAGGGGCTCGCGGCGCGGCTCAAGGTGGAGCTGGCCGGCCTGACGCCCGAGCAGCGGGTGGAGGCGGTCACGCGACTGCGCTCCGACGACGGCTACATGGCCGAGTGGCAGGCGGCCGGGCCTGGGGCGGCGACGATCCGGGAGCACAACTGCGCCATCCACGCGATCGCGGAGCGCTATCCGGAGATCTGTGCCGCCGAAGAGCGCTTCATGGCGGAGGTGCTGGGGGCGCCGGTCGAGCGGCGGCGGCACATCCTGAGCGGGTGCACCGCCTGCGAATATCACGTGCAGTTCGACACCATCCGGGCACCGGCCGATGCCGTGACCGAGGTGGTGCAGATCAGGTCGCGCGACGCGCGGCCGGGAGCCGACGCATCATGACGTCACCATCGGTCGAGCAGCTGGTCCAGCGCGACTACAAGTACGGCTTCGTGACCGACATCGACAGCGATGTCGCGCCGAAGGGGCTGAGCGAGGACACGGTCCGACTCATCTCGACCAAGAAGAACGAGCCGGCCTGGCTGTTGGAGTGGCGCCTGAAGGCGTTCCGCGCCTGGCAGAAGATGAACGAGCCGCACTGGCCCAACGTGAAGTACGAGCCGATCGACTACCAGGGCTCGAGCTACTACGCGGCCCCGAGGACGAAGACGCCCCTGGGTTCGCTCGACGACGTCGATCCCAAGCTGCGCGAGACCTACGAGAAGCTGGGCATCCCGCTCTCGGAGCAGAAGCTGCTCGCGGGCGTGGCGGTCGACGCCATCTTCGACTCGGTGTCGGTGGGCACGACGTACAAGGCGAAGCTGATGGAGCAGGGGATCATCTTCTGCTCGTTCGGCGAGGCGGTGCAGGAGCATCCCGAGCTGGTGCGGAAGTACCTGGCGTCGGTGGTGCCCGCGAGCGACAACTTCTTCGCCGCGCTCAACAGCGCCGTGTTCTCCGACGGCTCGTTCGTCTATGTGCCGAAGGGCGTGAAGTGCCCCATGGAGCTCAGCACGTACTTCCGCATCAACGCGTCGGAGACGGGCCAGTTCGAGCGCACGCTCATCATCGCCGACGAGGGCGCTTCGGTGAGCTACCTCGAGGGCTGCACCGCGCCCAAGCGCGACGAGCACCAGCTGCACGCGGCGGTGGTGGAGCTGGTGGCGCTGCCGGGGGCCACGATCAGGGTGCGCTCGAACTGGCCCGTCTCGGACGCGTTGATGCGGAAGTAGGTGCTGAGCTCCATCGGGCAGTGCACGCCCTTCGGCACGTACACGAACGAGCCGTCGGAGAACACGGCGGAATTCAACGCGGCAAAGTAGTTGTCACCCTGCGGGACGACGCTGCCGAGATATTTCTCGATGAGGGCAGGGTGATTCTTGACTGCATCCGAGAACGAACAGAAGACCACGCCGGCTTCGGCGAGCCGTTCCTTGAACGTGGTAGCCACCGAGACGCTGTCGAACACGGCGTCGACCGCCACACCCGCGAGCCGCGCGCGTTCATGCAGCGGCACGCCTAACTTCTCGTAGGTGGCGAGCAGCTTGGGGTCCACTTCTTCGAGGCTCTTCGGTGCATTCGGATCCCGCTTGGGTGCCGAGAAATACGAGATCGACTGGTAATCGATCGGATTCACCTTGAGCTTCGCCCAATGGGGCTCGCGCATCGTCAGCCAGTGGCGGTACGCCTTGAGGCGCCATTCGGTCATGAACTCGGGTTCGCGCTTCTTGCGCGAGATGAACCGCACCACGTCCTCATCGAGGCCCGGGGGCAACGTGTCCGAATCGATGTCGGTGACGAAGCCATGGCGGTACGACTTGCCGAGCAGCGCGTCGATGCTGTTTTCCACGGGCTTGGCTTCGGAGCTCATGCCGTCACCTTCGGAGTGCGCGCGATGTGCTTGAGCTCCCGCTCGATGGGCATGTGCGGCGTCCGGTTGTCGAGCCCGGCCAGCTGCGCGAGCGAGATCTCGCTGAGCGATCGGCGAATCGCGAGATTCAATCGTTGCCAGGTGCGGCCAACGGAGCAGGTGTGTTCGATGCAGCAGACGCCTTCACCCGAAGAACATTCGGTGAGCGCGAGCGGGCCCT
>JBJMOZ010000222.1:0-9051 GCA_045803465.1 Gemmatimonadales bacterium
GCACGGCGATTGAGTGGACAGATACCATTCGCGTGCGCACGAGCGCCGGCGACCTCGAGGCGCGGCCAGTAACGCTGCGTCGCACACATCACGGGCCCATCGTCGGCGAGCGTGACGGGCATCCACTCGCCGTTCGCATTGCCCGGCTGGCCGACGATGGTTGGCTCGCGGAGTGGTACGCCATGACGCGCGCGCGGTCGGTGCGCGAGCTGCGGCGCGCGATGCAGCCGCTCGCCATGCTCTTCGGCAACGTGATGGCCGCCGACCGCGACGGGCACATCTGGTACCTGTACAACGGCGCCGTGCCGCGACGGGATTCGCGCTTCGACTGGTCTGGAGCCGTGGACGGGAGCGATCCCGCGACGGAATGGAAGGGTTACCACGCCATCGACGAGCTGCCCGAGTTGCTCGACCCGCCGAGTGGCTGGATGGACAACAGCAACGGCTCGCCGTTCCACATGACCGATCGCGGCAACCTGGATCGATCGCGCTTTCCCACATACATGGTGCCCGAGGGCGATGTCGTGAACGCGCGCGGCCGTGCTGGTCAGCGGCTGCTTGCCGGCACGCCGAAATGGACCTTCGACGGATGGGCCCGGGCAGCGTTCGACCGGCGAGTCTTCCTGGCCGACAGTGCCATCGCCGCACTCGATCGCGCGATGGCGGCCACGCAAGACGCCGCGGCACGCCGCCGAGTGGCGCCGGCCGTCGACACGCTGCGTTCCTGGGACCGGGTGAGCGACACGGCATCGGTGGCGATGACGGTCTTCAGCCTGTGGCGTCGATTCCTGCCCGGCGACCAGAATGCTGAGACGCCGCCCGCCACCATGGTTTCGACGCTGGCGGCCACGCTCGACTCGCTCGAGCGGCGCTTCGGGCATTGGCAGGTTCCGTGGGGCGACGTAAGCCGTCTCGAGCGGGTCGTGGACGCAGCCGGCGAGGAACCCGGCGATGCGAGGCCCAGCGTGGCCTGGCCCGCGGTGCACGGCGGCGACGGCGCCGTCTTCACGGGCTATGCGGCGCCTCAGCCAGGCCAGCGCCGACTGTACGGAGAGGCGGGAGCCTCGTACGTGAGCATCGTGGAGTTCGGGCCGCAGGTGCGGGCGCTCGCGGTGCACACCTTCGGCGCGAGCGGCGACCCGGCGTCACCTCATTTCTTCGACCAGGCGCCGCTGCAGGCCCGGGGCGAGATGCGGCCGGCGTGGTTCACGCTTTCCGAGATTCGTGCGAATCTGGAAGCGTCGTACAGGCCGGGCGAGAGGGCAGTGGGCGAGAAATAGCGGCGTGGGTGAGATTCGAACTCACGGAACGGTTGCCCGTTCGGCGGTTTTCAAGACCGCTGCCTTAAACCACTCGGCCACCACGCCCGGAGGGAATAGTATCACCGCACCGCGCGCTCGGGCGACACGATCCGATAGACGGCGTATCGCGCCTGTCCACGCTCGCGGTCGGCCCGCGTCACCGACCAACCCGTCCGCCGCAGGCCTTCGCTGAGCTGGAAGATCCGATCCCAGTCGTCCAGCACCACCAGATACCGCGCGCCGCTCTGTCGCGCGATCGCATCCATAGCGCGCGGGTCGTTGCCGCACGTGGTCCAGGTGTACCGCCGATGCACCTCGACGCTGGCCGGCGACTTGAGGCCGACCAGATCCACCAGCGGCTGGCGGCCGCGGAGCGAGATGTAGCCTGCGTCATGGACCAGTACCGTGTCGCCCGCGGCCACATGTCCGGCGAGCCAGTCCGTCACGCCGGCGAGCTCGGTGCGCGAGAACTGCACGTAGTGGACGTACGTCTTCCACGCCACATCGGCCCTGACGAGGGCCACGCCCACGGCCGTGAGCAGCAGAACGCGTCCGATCCGTCGGTCCAGCCGGTCGCGCAGCGTCACGATCACCACCCACCCCGCGAAGGCGAACGGCATCAGCACATAGAGGTAGCGGTGGAAATTGTGGTACAGGGCGCCGGGCAGCCGGAGCACGTACGCCAGCAGAAAGACCGGGATGAACGACAGGGCGATCCATCTGACCCGGGCGAGGGGCAGCGCGACGAAGCCAAGCAAGGCGAGGCCGATTTCCTGAAGGAAGTCACCGCCGGCCTGTTTGGTGAGCAGCAGCTTCTGCACGATCGGCCGGCACCCCTCGGCGAAGAAATACGCTTTTGCGGCCACGGTGTTGGGCAGGATGCTGGCGCCGTTCGCAAGGAGGAATGCCCACAGCGGCGCGGCGCCAAGCGCTGCCCACGCGACCATCGGCCTCAGGAGCGGCAGGAGCGGTCGCCGCTGGCGCACATGCCAGACGGCGCGCACGAGCAGCGCGATACTCAGGACCGCCAGCTCCGGCCGGATGAAGGGCAGCACTCCGGCGAGCGCGTATTGCCAGGGGTGCGATGGCTCCGGGTCCCGGAACCAGATGAAGGCCCAGATGATGGCGGCCATCGCCAAGCCGGTCTCGAGGCCGTTCAGCAACTGAAGGAGGTCGTTGCCAGCGAGCAAGGCGAGCAGCGTCAGGAGCGCCGCCCAGGGCGCGCCCGCTCCGGCGTCGTCGGCCAGCCGAAAGATGCCGAGCAGGTAGAGCGCAGCCGCAATCGCGATCACGATGGCCTGAGCCCATGCCGTCGGAATGGCCCACGCGAGCGCGGTGATCAGCAGTAGCAGCGCCGGACTCGTGGCCCCTTGCAGGGGCGTGCTGCCGACGAAGCGCGTCTCGCCGCCGTGCAGCAGCCCGTCGACGGAGTGCTGCACGATGTACGGGTCGTCGAGAGGAAAATCAGGGTACCGCAGCCACACGAGCCAGCTCGCGGCCATCAGGGCGAGGATGATGACGGCCCACGAGGTCTTCGACGGTGGCTGCACGCTCCGTGATACACGCGCCTGCCCGGTTCAGCGCCACGGCGCTTGACTCCGGATCCGAGGATCTGTATCGTGCATTCACAATCGATGCGCCGTGGTGATTTGCCGCCTATTGCAGCCACGTAAAACAAGTGCTAAAACGCGACGAGCCCGGCGGCCGCATTGGTTGCCGGGCTTTCTGCTGTCCAGTCGCGATGGGCTCCACCTCATGCCGCCGACTGGAGGCAGTCATGTCCACGTCCCATCCCCGTCCCGAGACCTGTGCCGTCCGCGCCGGCATCGCCACCGACGTGCATCACGGTGCGGTGGTGCCACCCATCCACCTCTCGTCCACGTTCGCCTTCGATGGCTATCTCGGGAAGCGGACCTACGACTACACGCGGTCCGGCAACCCGACGCGCGACATCCTGGGATTGGCGCTCGCCGAGCTTGAGGGTGGGGCAGGGGCGACGGTGGTGGCAACCGGCATGGCGGCCGTGACACTCGTGCTGCAGCTGCTCAAGCCCGGCGAGCGGCTCGTGGCACCGCACGATTGCTACGGCGGCACGCGTCGGCTGATGGACGCGCTCGCCGAGCGGGGCGCATTCGTGGTCGAGTACGTGAACCAGAGCGACGCGCACGCGCTCGACGCCGCGCTCGCTCGCCCTGCGACTCTCGTGTGGGTGGAGACGCCCAGCAACCCCTTGCTGCGGGTCACCGACCTGCGACTCGCCGCTCGGCTCGCGCACGCCGCCGGTGCGCTCCTCGTGGCCGACAACACGTTCCTCTCCCCGGCCCTGCAGCAACCCCTCGCCCTGGGCGCCGATCTCGTGGTGCACTCCACCACCAAGTATCTCAATGGCCACAGCGACGTAGTGGGAGGCGCCGTGATCGCCCGCGAGGCGGCCCTCGCGGAGCAGCTGGCGTGGTGGGCGAACTGTCTCGGCCTCACCGGTGCCCCGTTCGACAGCTACCTCACGTTGCGCGGCCTGCGCACCCTGCACGCTCGGCTCCGCTCGCATCTCGAGAATGCGGCCGCCGTCGTGGACCTGCTGGTGCGGCACCCAGCCGTGGCCAGCGTGAACTACCCGGGCCTCGCAGATCATCCGGGCCATGCGGTGGCCGCTCGGCAACAGCGCGGCTTCGGCGCCATGGTGAGCTTCGAGCTGGTGGGCGGCGAGTCGAGCGTGCCGGTCTTCCTGGAGGGGCTGCGGTGCTTCACGCTCGCCGAGTCGTTGGGCGGCGTGGAATCGCTGGTGGCGCATCCCGCGTCGATGACGCACTCGTCGATCACGGCGGAGCAGCGTGCCTCGGCCGGCATCAGCGATGGGCTGCTGCGGCTCTCGGTAGGCATCGAGGCGGCGGAGGACCTGGTGGCCGATCTCTCCGTCGGACTCGACCGGGTTGCCGCGACGTGCCAGGTGGCCGTCGCGGCGTAGTCCGTGCGGTGGGAACTAGCGCGTCGCGCTGCCGATGAACTGCGGCGGGATCGGGTTGGCCGGCGTCTCGCCCTCCCAGAAGATGCTGACCACCCACCACCGGGTGCCGTCGAAGCGCAACTGGAAGCTGTTGATGCCGCGAGCGAACGGCTTCTCGTCGGTGGGGAGGCGCTTGCTGTCGTACGAGCTGAAGACCTGCACGATGTCGCCGTAACGGTCGACGTGCCGGCCGAGCTCCTTCTCGAAGAACCCGTCCTTCTCGAGCGACGAGCCGGCCGCCGCGATGTACTGATCCACCGTCCAGACCAGGAACACGGGGCTGCCGTCCGGCCGCTTGCCCGTCGGAATGAGCCGCGCCCCCGGGGCGAACAGCGAACGGAAGCGGTTCCAGTCGCGCTTCTGTCCCGCCGGTCCCGAGATCACGTCGTACACCGCGAGCATGATGCTGTCGAGGGTGGTCACGTCGCCGGGCCGCGCGGTCGTCGTGCCCGCCTGGTCGATCTGGGTGCAGTGCTCCGACGCGACCTGCCAGCCGCGCTTGGCTTCGGCGAGGGTGAGGCTGCAGCGCTGGTTGTCTACGAAGCTCTGCGTGCCCATGCGTCCACGGGCGAACCAGCGCGACTCGACCACCGCCGAGTTCCCGGTGCGGTGCGGGGTGACCTGGGAACGCTCCCAGCCGCCGAGCTTGTAGGCCGTGTCGGTAACGAAGGCGACGATCCCCGCCCTATCGATGACCGAGCCCAGACTGGTGAAGTATCGGTACCCTGGGGCGAGAAGCGTACTTAGGGCGGCGGTGTCCTTCTTCGCCCAGGCGCTGTCGTAGCGGGTGACGGCGGCCAGGATGGCCTCGTCGCCCTTCTGGGCATGCAGGGAAGCGACAGGGATGGCACACAGCAGGACCAGCACCGCGGCAGAGGGCCGTGGAAGCATGCGAAGCTCCGTCGAGAGGGAATCGCCTCCCCTACGGCTGCCGGGGCGGCGGAGTGTCAGCGCGCGGGTCGATCCGGCTGAAGAGTGCCCGGAACCGCGGATGGTCGCGAAGCGTCGAGAACTCCCGGCTCCGCATGTAGAACCATAGCTGCGCGCCAGCCGGCCGTGCGCGCTCCAGGAGCGACAGGGCGGCGTCCGTTCGTCCGAGTGCAGCGAGCGCCGGCGAGACGAAGCGCACGTCGGTCGGTGTGGGCGCCGTGGTGTCGAAGGAGGCGAGCAGCGTCCGCGCCGTCGCCGCTGCGGTGGCGGTATCCCCGTCGGCCGCCTGTGCCATCACGAGCGCGGACAGCGCCGGTGCGGGATAGCTGCCGTCCATGGCCAGCGCACGTCGCGCCGCATCGGCGGCGGCGGCCGAGCCCGCTCCTCCGGGCGCGAGCGCGGCGTGTGCCCATGCGGTGAGGGCGTACGGAACCGGAACGGTGCCTGCCACGGCCAAGGCACTGTCCATCGAACGCCGTCCGGCAACGACGTCACCGGCGATCGACTGGGTCGCGCCCAGCGACACGAGCGTCATCGGGCGCTGTGGCTCCAGCGCCAGCGTGCGCTGGTACGCCGCGATCGCCTCCGCGTCTCTTCCGAGCTGCATGAGCGTCTGGCCGTACTGGTACTGCGCTTCCGCATTCATGGAGTCGATGCGGAGGGTGCGCTCGAACGCGGCCACGGCCCCCTCGTGGCGAAACGGGTCGCGCAGCACGCGCAGGTAGGCCTGGCTGAGCCAGACCTCCGCGGAGCCAGGGTCGATCTCGAGCGCGCGGTCGGCCAGCGACTGCGCCTTTCGCAGGAGTTCCGCACGTGTCTGATCGGGATAGGACCATCCCCAGTCGAGATACAGCAAGACGGCGTAGGCGGCACGGGCGAGCGCTTCGGCGAACCGGGCGTCCTGTGCGATGGCGATCTCGTATTCGCGGATGGCGCCGCGAACGGCGGTCGGCGTGCGATTGCGGAGGAGGAAGCCCGCGCGCATGAAATGGTCGAACGCCACCGCCGACGAGCTCAGGCGCGTGCCGAGGGCCGCGCGCTCCTCGTCGGACAGCTCGCCCGTCACCGCGGCGGCGATGTCGCGCACCATGCTGTCCTGCACCGACAGCAGGTCGGCGCTGGTCGTCGAGTAGTCGTCGGCCCAGAGCTGGAAGCCACCGTCGGCTTCGACCAGGCTCAGCGCGATGTCGATCACCGAGTCCCGGCGCCGGATCGTGCTCTCGATGAGGTACGCCACGCCGAGACGCTGGCCGAGCACGCTGGGACTCGCGCCCTCACGCGACGCGGCGGCCACCGCGCGCGGGCTCTTCACCCGAAGCCGGCGCAGGCGCCCGAGCCGCGTCGTCAATTCGTCGCTGATGCCCTGCACGAGGTAGGCGTTCGCCGAGTCCCGTGGATCCGCCGCCGTCGGCACGACGGCGAGGGTCAGGGGCCGTTGTGGCGTCGCTGTGCCGTTCCCGGAGCTGCCGGTGAGGAGCTTGAGCGCGACGATGGTGACGAGCACCGCCCCAGCGGGCACGCCCCACTGCAACGCCTTTCGCGAGGTGAGCGCCCCGCGCAGCGCCGCGACAAGGCTTGGCGGACGCGCCGCGATGGCGCGCCCATCGAGATGGCGTTCAAGGTCATCCGCCAGCGCGCCGGCGCTGTCGTAGCGTGCCGTTGGCAGGAGCTCGGTCGCCTTGAGCACGATGGTGTCGACTTCGGCGCGAAAGCGTCGGCGGAGCGTGGACGGCGTTGCCCTGCGTGCCGCGGCAACGTCGAGCTGCATCCGGCCGGCGGCGCGGCTCGGGGGCTCCAGCCGCTCGGTCGTCGTCGTGCCGCCCGACACCGGTGCGAGCGGGTGTGGCGGGCGGCGCCCGGTGAGCAGTTCGTGCAGGACCACGCCCAACGCGTACACGTCGTCGGAGGGGGAAGTGGGGAAGCCCGCCATCTGCTCCGGGCTCGCGTAACCGGGAGTCATGAGCCGGTGGCCCGTTGCAGTCCGGGTCGAGCCTTCCTCAACATCGTCGTCGAGCAGCTTCGCGATCCCGAAATCCAGCAGGCGCACATCGCCGTCCGTCGTGACCATGACGTTCGATGGCTTGATGTCGCGATGCACGATGCGGTGCCGATGCGCGTGCTCCACGGCCCGGCACACCGTGACCATCAGCCGCAGGCGTGCCTCGACGTCGAGCGCGTGGGTGTCGGCGTAGCGGTTGATCGGCTCGCCGGCCACGTACTCCATGACGAGGTAGGGCCGGCCATCGGCCGTGACGCCACCGTCGTACAGGCGACCGATGTGGGGATGCTCGAGCTTGGCAAGAATCTGACGCTCCCGGCGGAACCGGCGCAGGATCTCGTCGGTGTCCATGCCGCGCTTGACGACCTTCAGCGCCACCTGCTTCTGGTACGCCCCGTCCGCCCGCTCGGCGAGGTAGACGGTGCCCATGCCGCCCTGTCCGAGCTCGCGGAGCACGTGCCATGCGCCGATGCGCTCGCCGATCAGCTCCGGTCCGAGGTCACGCGGCGAGGCTGCAGCCGCCGCCAGCTCATCGAGTGACGCGCCCAGTACGGCGGCGGGCGTGGCGTCGGCGGCCAACAGCTGCTCGACCGCCTGCCGAACTTCCGGATCGCTCGTGGCGCGCGCGAGCCAGCCCGCGCGCTCCGCGTCAGGCAGGGCCGCCGCCTGCTCGAAGAGGCCGGTGATGACCTCCCAGCGTTCCGGGGTCGCCCCGGGCATCAGTTCTCGCCGAGCGCGTGGGTGAGCCAGGCCCGCGCAACGCGCCAGTCGCGCTTGACCGTCGGCTCCGACACCTCGAGCGCGGTTGCCGTCTCTTCCACTGAGAGTCCTGCGAAGAGGCGGCACTCCACCACGCTCGCCTGGCGCGGGCTCAGGGCTTCGAGCCGCCCGAGCGCGTCGTCGAGTGCGACGAGCTCATCGGGGAGAAGGGTCGTGGCCTCCGCCGGATGCAGATCGGAGCCGAGACGGGCCGCCTCACGGCGTCGGACGGTACGCCGTCGTGCACCGTCGACGAGCAGCTGTCGCATGGCGCGCGCGGCCACCCGCAGGAAATGCTGCCGGCCCTCCCACTCCATCCCCTTGGACGGCAGGAGCTTGAAGTAGGCCTCGTGCACGATCTCGGTCGTCGACAGCGTCCGATCCGGGCGGTCGGAGCCCACCATGTGCGCGAGGCCGCGGAGTTCCTCGTAGACGGCGACGAACATGGCGTCGAACGCCGCCCGGTCGCCGGCCCGGGCCGCGTCGATCAAGGCTTCGACCGGCTCGCTCGAGGGGCCCGTCATGAGGTCGAAATAGGCTGCGCTCGTGGGCGGTGGATGTACGAGAATGGGGCACGGGACAGGGCATGGCAAGTCGACTGATCCGTGAGTCCGGGTCTGGACGTACAGTCTGCGAGACCCTCCCAGGAATCCCATGCGCCGCCGAGCCGTTGTCAGCTGCATCGCCATCCTCGCCCTCGGGGCGTGCAGCGACGGCCCAAGCGACCCACCGGACGACGATCCGCAGCAGGTCACCGACGCGGTGGCCGTTGTTGTGGCGCCAAGAGCCCTCCTCCTCGCCGAGGCGGGAGCCACGCAGCAACTGCAGGCATACGCCATCGACGCGACCGGCGACAGTACGCCGGTGGCCGCGACCTTCGAGAGCTCGAACCCCTCGATCGTCTCGGTGTCCGGCACAGGGCTGGCGGTGGCCGGGAGCGGCATCGGCTCGACCGTGATCGTGGCACGCGCCGGTGGGCTGACATCGACTCCTGTACTCGGCGCGACCGCGCGCCCTACGGACGGTGCCCTGCTCGTGACGGACGCGCAGGTGATCGG
>JBJMOZ010000237.1:0-6034 GCA_045803465.1 Gemmatimonadales bacterium
AAGAGGTACGCCACCTTCACGAAGAAGCGATCCTGACTCTGTGTCAGGTCCGGCCCGAGGCCCGTGTACTGGTTGTCGAAATTCGTGGCATATCCCACGTACGCCACGGTGCCCGGGGACGGGAGATACTGCGCGAGGAAGTCGGTGCGGATGCCCCGGAAGTCGAGGCCACCGGCCGGCGCCCCATCGAGGTAGAGCGGCGTGCCGGTCGCCGGGTCGACGAGGGTCTCGCGCTGGTCATCGCGATATTCGGCGAAGACACGGAAGAACAACTGCCGCACCGGCTGGAACTCGACGGTGACGCGCGGCAGGAACGTGTGCGCGAACTCGCCGCCGAGTGAGCGCTCGATGCGCGTTGCGGTGGCGTTGAGCGACACGCGCAGCGAGGCGGTGGGCCGCAGCCCGATACCTCCGGTGACGCGAAGCTCGGACCCCGTACCCGCCTCGTCGAAGATCGGCACCTCCCCGTAGTTGACCTGCACGGTAGCGTCGATCTTGCGCCACGGCGGCGTCGTAATCGTCACGCTGCCGCCGAAGAGATCGTCGGCCTTCTGCGCCGGCGTGAATGCCGGCCCGGTGGGGTCGCCCACCACCAGGTCCTCGTACACGGCCGGATCGAACCAGAAGAAGTTGCGGGTCAGCGCGGCCGAGAGGTTCCAGTTGCCGCGCAACCGCACGTCGGCACTGACGCGATCGGCACCCTCGATGGGACCACCGTCCCCGTAGCGCTGCTCGTACTCCCACAGGCGCCGCGGGGCGATGAAGACCGAGAACTGCTCCATGAGCCGGCCCCGCGCGCCGTACCACGAGAAGCGGTTGAAGAAGCGCGCCGTGATGATGTCGGTGCGATTCACGAAGCCTGCGTCCGTCTCGAACCCCGGCGCGATCCCGACGAGCTGCGCGTTGAAGCCCCACTTCCGGCCGGTGCGGTCGACCTCACCCTGCCAGATCGGCCCCTCCTTGCCCGGCGACCACGACTGACCCAGCTGGGCCTGCGCGAAATAGATGCGGCCGAACACGATGCGCGTATCGGCCGCGATCACGCGGTTGAAGTCGTCGCCCGACTCGCGATCGGTGACGGTCAGGCCCGCGAGCGAATTGCCCGCCAGGTCGTAGCGAAACCGGCCGATGTTGAACAACGCGTCGGGATCGCCTGATTCGTCCAGCGCGCCCAGGTAGGCCACGCCGAACCGCCCGAACTTGCCGGTGAACTTGGCGCCCGCGACGGGATCGACCACCTGCCGGGTGTAGATGAGCTGGTTCGGCGTGTTGAAGAGGTCGATGCCCTCGAGGAAGAACTCCCGGCGCTCGGGGATGAACAGCGCGAAGCGCTCGTTCACCGTGACGAGCCCGAAGTCGGGCAGCACCTGGCTGAAGTCGGGGTTGAGCGTGGCGTCGAGGGCGAGGTTGGTGCGGCTCAGCCGCAGGTTCACGCCGGCATCGGGCTCGAACGTGCCGTGCTCGAGATCGCCGGCCTCGTTCTGCTCGCCCTCGACGATGCCGCTCACGTACGGCTGCACCTCGACGGTGATGCCGCTGCGGAGGTCGTGCAGGCCCTCGAGTCGTCCGGACTGGGCGAGGAAACTCGCGTTGGCGCGACGCACGTCGGACCAGGTGTCTTCGTAGCCGGTGCGGCGCGTGGTGCGCTGCACGTTGAAGCCCCAGGCCTGCGGGCCCGTACCGCCGTAGCGCAGGCTCTTGAAGGGAATGCTGATCTCGACGACGTAGCCGCTGTCGGTGACCTGGCCGCGGGACTGCCAGATGAAGTCGGGACTCCGGTCGAGTCCGGCGCCGAAGAGCGAGCCCGCGCCGCTGCCCGAGCCCTCGCTCAGCACCCCGTCCTCCTGGATGCCGAGCGGGTTCACGCCGAAGACGAACGCGCGGCGACGATCGTTGAAGGTATCGAGGTACAGCACCACCTTGTCGTCGCTGCCGATGCGATCGCGATCGGCGACGGTGGCGCGGATGGTCTGCGGACTGCGGTCGAAGGCGCGGATGCCGAAGTGGATCGACGTCGGGCCGTACCACACCAGGATCTCGGTGCGCTCCTCGGCGGGACGGCCGTCGACGGGCTGGTACTGGTGAAAGCCATCGAGCTTCGCGGCTTGCGACCAGACGGGTTCGTCGAGCACGCCGTCCACTCGCACCTCGGCCTCGATGCGTGGGATCGAGGCCGAGGGCGGGGGCGACTGCGGATCCTGCAGGGCCAGCAGGAGTGCGAGGATCACTCGTATCGCAGGGCGATGATCGGATCGAGGCTCGCCGCCTTGCGTGCCGGCCAGATCCCGAAGAAGAGGCCCACCCCGGCGCTGAAGCCGAAGGCGATCAGGATGGATGCGGGCGAGATGAGCGTGTTCCAGTGCATGATCTTCGACAGGCCGACCGCCGTGCCCACGCCGATGATGATGCCGATGGTGCCGCCCGTGACGCAGAGCACCAGGGCCTCGATGAGGAACTGAAGCATGATGTTCGTGCGCGTCGCGCCGAGTGCTTTGCGCACGCCGATCTCGCGGGTGCGCTCGGTGACGGACACCAGCATGATGTTCATGATGCCGATGCCGCCCACGACGAGGCTCACCGCGGCGATGCTGGCAAGCAGCGCCGTCAGGATCTGGGTGGCCGCCTGCTGCGTGGCCAGGAATTCACGCTGGTTGCGGATCGAGAAGTCGTTCTCGGCGCCGGGGCGGATCTTGTGCTCGCGACGCAGCACGCGCTCGAGGTCCACCATGCCCTGCTCGAGGGGGAGGCCGTCGCGCACCTGCACCGTGATGGTGCGGAGGCGGTCGGTGCCGAAGACGCGGAACCGGGCCGTCTGCAGCGGAATCAGGATCTGTTCGTCGGGGTTGAAGAAGCCCTGCGAACCCTTCTCGCTCAGGATGCCGATGATCTCGAACGGGATGCCGCGGATCAGGATCATCTGTCCGATCATGGCCGCGGCATTGGCGCCAAGCATCTCGGGCACCTGGGAGCCGAGCACGGCGTAGCGCTGGCGGCCCTGGTCGTCGCCCTCGGTGAACATGCGGCCATAGGGCACTTCGTAGCTGCGCACGGGCGCGTAGTTGGCCGTGGTCCCCACGACGCTGACGTTGATGTTCGTGTTGCCGTACTTGATCTGCTGGTTCCGCGACAGCTCGGGGATGACGGCAGTGAGCAGCGAGGCGTCCCGCTTCAGCGCATCGGCGTCGTCGACGGTGAGGCTGATGCGCTGGTCGCTCGCGACGCCCCGGACGGCCATCTGCCCGGGATACACGTTGAGCAGGTTGGCGCCGAGGGCATTGATGCGCTCCTCGACAGCCCGCTGCGCACCGGAGCCCAGGGCCACCATCGTGATGACGGCTCCGACGCCGATCACGATGCCGAGCATCGTGAGCAGCGACCGCATCTTGTTGGCGCGGATCGACTGGAAGGCGACCGCGACGGTTTCCCCGAGCATCATGATCAGCGTCCTCCGCCGGCCGGCGCCGCACCTGCCGGCCGCTGGGCACCCGTCTGGTTCATGCCGGGCACGCCACCGCCACCGGTCATGCTGCGGACGCGGTTCTTGAATTCCGTCTGCGCCTGCACCAGGCTCGCGCTCGGCAGGATGAGCACCGAGTCGCCGTCGCTGAGGCCCGAGACCACCTCGGCGTGATCCAGGTCGGTGAGGCCCGTCTTGACGGGTACGGCCTTCGGCCCCTCCGGCGAGCTCACGAAGACGATGTAGTTGCCGCCGAACTGGAAGTTGTCGGCGCGCGGGCGGTCGCCGCCGGGGCCGCCACGACCGCCGCCGTTGAGCTGCCGCATCTTCTGCAGCAGCGCACGCTCCTCGGACGTGGGCTGCTCACCGCTGCGGAACTTGGCGAAGATGGCCTGCATCTGCTTCTCGGTGGCGCCGTCGGGCAGCTTGACGACGCGCCCGTCGGGCGTGGTCATCGTGTTGCCCGCCGGCTTCGCGGCCGGCTTGCCCTCGCCGCCGGGCGTGGCGGCCAGGGTGGCCTGACGGTTGCCGGTGTCGGCCTTCTCGGCCGCGGCGAGCTGCTCGCGCACCTTCTCCATCGATACGCCGAGAACGCCGGCCGCCGACTCGACGTCCTTCTGCGTGCGCAGCGCCGCATTCGGCACCGAGAGCACGCTGTCACGCTGGCCGACGTGGATCTCGACCTCGGCGTTCATGCCGGGACGCAGCAGGCCCTCGCGATTGTCGATGCGCACGAGCACCGGGAACATGGTCACGTTCTGCTGCACCTCGGCGAGCGGCTCGATCTTGAGCACGGTGCCGCGGAACGGCCGGTTGGGGTACGCGTCCACCGTGACGCTGGTGGGGAGGCCGGGCTTGATCTTGCCGATGTCCGTCTCGTCCACGAGCGTGCGGACCTGCACCAGGTTCAGGTCGGCCATCTTCATGAGCACGGTGCCGCCGCCGGCGTTGAACGTCGCGGACGCCACCACCTGTCCACGCTCGACGCCGCGCTGGATGATCACCCCCGTGATCGGAGCGCGCACGTCGGTGTCCTCGAGCGAGATGCGGTTGTTCTCGACGTCGATCTGGGCCCGCACCACCGCCGCCCGCGCGTTGGCGTAGCTCAGCTCGGCCGTCTCGTATTCCTGCTGCGTGATCGTCTGCGTCTCGCGGAGCTGCTTGGAGCGCTCGAACTGCGCCTTGGAGATCTCGAGCTGCGCCTTGGCCACGTCGAGGTTGGCCTGCGACGTATTGACCGCGTTGCGCGGCTGGCGCGGGTCGATGCGGAGCACCAGCGTGCCGCGCTGCACCAGCTGGCCCGTCTCGGCCATGATCTCGAGCACCTCGCCCGAGGCGCGGGTCTTCACCTCGACGGTGGTGTCGGGCTGCACGGTGCCCGACGCCTGCGCCGAGACGACGATGTTGCGTCGCTCCACCGGGAGGGCCTGGTAGACGGGCGGCGGGGCGGGCTTGGAACAGGCCATGGCCGCCAGCGCGAGTCCCGTCAACAGTCGATTCCGCATCAGTTGGTCCCTTCCGTCGTGAAGTCCTGCGCCACCTTGCCGTCGAACAGGTGCACCTGGCGGCGGGCATGGGCGGCAATGTCGTGTTCGTGCGTCACGAGAACGATGGTCTGCCCCTCGCGATAGAGGGCATCGAAGAGCAGCATGATCTCGGAGCTGGTGGACGAGTCGAGGTTGCCGGTGGGCTCGTCGGCCAGCAGGATCGATGGATGGTTCACCAGCGCGCGCGCGATGGCGACGCGCTGGCGCTGACCACCCGAGAGCTCGTTGGGCCGGTGGTGCATGCGGTCGCCCAGCCCGACGCGGCGCAGGCTTTCCTCGGCGCGCGCGTGGCGCTCCTTCCCGCCGACGCCGGCGTACACGAGCGGCAGCTCCACGTTGTGGAGCGCCGTGGCCCGCGGGAGCAGGTTGAACGTCTGGAAGACGAACCCGATCTCCTTGTTGCGGATGCGCGCGAGCTCGTCGTCTTCCAGCTCGCTGACCCGGTGGCCGTTCAGCCAGTACTCGCCCGCCGACGGCGTATCGAGGCAGCCGATGACGTTCATCATGGTCGACTTGCCCGAGCCCGACGGGCCCATGATGGCCACGTACTCGTTGCGCCGGATGACGAGATCGACGCCGCGCAGCGCGCGCACCGTCTCGGAACCCATCACGTAGTCGCGCGTGAGGTTCTGCGCGACGATCACCGCATCCTCGGGCAGGTTGCCCGGCAGGCGCGCAAGGCGCTCCGCAGTCGTGCTGGCGGTCACAATGCCCTCCCCAAGGTGGCTTCGAGCTGGGCGCGGGTGCGCAGGTAGTCGAGCCGGGCGTTCACCATGTCGAGCTCGGCCTGGGTGAGCCCTTCCTGCGACACCAGCAGGTCCACCAACGTGGCCACGCCGAGCCGGTAGCGCTCGCCCACGACGCGGATGTCCTCCTGCGAGGCGGTAAGACTCTGGCGGGCCACGTCGATCCGGATGCGTGCGGCGTCGAGGGCGGCGAACTGTGAGATGAGTTGCGCCTGCACCTGGCGCTCGGCCTCGCCGGCATTGGCCTCGGCGATGGAGATCTGCGCCGCCTGGTTGTCGACGTT
>JBJMOZ010000274.1:0-2594 GCA_045803465.1 Gemmatimonadales bacterium
GTCGCTGCACTGCTTATTTGGGCGAAGCCGAGTCGCGCCGCTCCGTCGCCACCTGACCCGCGCCAGCCGGTGCGCCGCCCAGCTGCTCCGCCTGGCGCCGCGCCGACGCTACGAGGCTGTCGGCCTGTGCGCCGGCCTCCCGTATGATCGATGCCGCCTTGTCGTCCGTCTGCTTGCGGAGCTGGTTCGCGGCAAGCGCCGCGGCGGTCTGCCGCAGCGGATTGGTGCCCGCCTTCGCCGTCAGAGAATCGGCCTGCTGATGGCCCTCCAGCTTGAGCTTCTCCGCCAACGACTGCGCCTTCTCACGCACCGCCGCCGCCTCTTGTTCCGCTCGCTGGATCAGTTGCAGCGCCTCGGCCGACACCTTGCTCGTCACCGCCTGCTGCACCCCCTTCGTCATCGATGACGCGAGGCCGGCCACGTCCACGTTCACCGTCGGGCTGGTCACGGTGCCGCCCAGCTGGATGTTGAGCGGGATCTCCGCCGCCGAACCGAGATCGATGCCGGCGGCGCCGGCCTTGGCGAGCACGTTCGACATCGCCTGGTTGGCACCACTGCCCAGCAGGGAGCGCGGCACGCGCAGGCCCAGCGTGTACTGCAGCGACTGGTCGAAGCCGTTGGAGCCGGCCACGGTGAGCGTGGTCCCGGCCACCTTCACGTCGAACGGCTTCAGGTTCATGCGCCCGTCGCGGATCTGGAACGCCGCCTTCAGGTCCTGCATGGTCGGGTTGTTCAGGATCTGGAGCCGGGTCGCATCCACGATCCGTTCCATCGCGGGGAAGTCATGCAGCGCGAGCTGCGAGGTCTGCAGCGTTCCGCCACCGGTGAGGCTCGAGAACAGCGGCATCATGTCCTGGCCGAGCGTGCCGTCGAGCTTGAGGGCGACGGTCACGTCCCCGGTGGCGTACTTCGCGACCGGGGCCAGCGCCTGCACGGTAGTGAAGGCGCGGAATGCGGACGGAATGTCGATGCTGAGCATCTTGAGCCCCACGTCGAACTTCGGCTTCGCGGGGTTGGTGGTTTCGTAGAAGCCGTTCACACCGATCTGGCCGCCGAGCGTCTTCACCTGGAACTCGTCGAGGGTCACGCGCTGGTCCTTCACGTGGAGCCGGCCGCGTGCGTCGCGCATCGCGAGCTTGCCGTAGGTGAGCTCCGCCACCGTGGCATCGAGCCCGAGGTCGAGACGCGGCGGCACGGGGATCACCTGCCGGTCGGGATCCTCGGAGCGCCAGTCGTCGAGATTGAAGCGGTTGCTGCGCACCGTCGCGGTGCCGCGCAGCGTGTCCTCGCGGAAGGCATAGGCGAGCAGGTTCTCGAGCGTGCCCGTCGCCTCGATGTCGCTGCTGCCGATGGTGCCGCGGAAGTTGTCGAGCCGTGCCGCGCGCGGCGTGAGCGTGAGCGATGCCTGCCGGATCGCGAGCGGATGCGGCAGCGCGCCACCTCGCACCGTCAGGTCGCCCACCTCCATGCGCCCGCTCGCCGCCACCTTGTCGTACTGCTTCTGGTCCACCCACGACTTTCGCGTCCGCACCGTCGCGTCCGCCGCGACGGTGCCGGCGAGCTGGTCGATGCCCTCGAGCTTGATGGTACGCCGCACGTCGGCGAGGTCCACCTTTCCCTTCACGCGCGCATCCACGTCCGGATCGGACACCGGCGTGCGCAGCACCACGCGCGCCTCGACCGGGTTCTGCCCGAGCTGCACGCGGAAGCGATCGAGCGTGACGACGGTGCGGTCGGCGCTGCCGCCGGGATTCCGGAGCGCCAGGTCCAGGAAGATGCCCCGCGCCGGCAGCGGCAGGTCGGGGTACTGGAAGGCCGCGTCGTTCACCTTCGCGTCGAGCGCGAACGATGGGAAGGCCGCATCGCCATACTCGCCCTGCACCCGGCCGCCCACGGTGAACGTGCCCGACGTCTTCACCTTGTCGAAGTCGTGGGCGTACACCGCGGGCACGAGCGAGAGGATGCTGCGGAAGTCCGTGCTGGGCGCGTTGAATGCGAGGTCGAGCGCCAGGTTCTCCCCGGCCGATTGCGCCGAGCCGGAGACGGCGAGCGCGAGGTCATTGAGGCGGAGCTCGGTGGACCGGAGCGTATAGCGCTTCGCCGCAAGATCGGCCTCCGCGTCCGCATCGAGCGCGAGCCGCACCTGGTTGAGGTACGGCACGCCCGCGAACCGCACGCTCACCGTGTCGGCCTCGGCCTTGGTGCGGACGGCCACGAGGTCGCGGCTGAAGTCGCCGGTCAGCGACTGGTCGAAGCCGGCGACGGTCGCCACGAGCCCCGCCTGACGATTGTCGAACGCGACGTCGGCGTCGTGGATCTCGAACCGCTCGAGGCTCACGTCCATCGGCTTCGAGGCTTCCGCCTGTCGATCGTCGGGCTGCTTCTTCGTGATGTCCCAGTTGGCCGTGCCGTCCGCGAGCTTGAGGAGCCGCAGTCGCGGCTGGTCGAGTTCGACGGCCTTCACCACCGTCGTGCCGCCGCCCATGACGCTGCGGAGCACGCTCGGCAGGCTCAGGCTCACTCGAAGGTGGGGGACCACGGCGAGGGTATCGGCCTCGAATCTGCCCACGCCCACCGCCGTCAGGTCTTCGAGC
>JBJMOZ010000310.1:0-7635 GCA_045803465.1 Gemmatimonadales bacterium
GACGGGCACCGGCGGCGGTGCCGAAGCGGCCGCGGCCGCCGCCTCGCGTCGCTGGCCACGCAGCAGCAGCGCCACCGCGATGAGCATCGCGCCGCCCACGACCGCGATGGCGATCGGCATCGACGACTTCTTCGAGGCCACCGCGACCGGCGTCAGCGTCGTGGGCGCCGGCGTCGCGCCGAGCGGGGCCGGCGTGCGGTTGAGCGGGATGGGGCTGCGCGGCGTGCTGTGGCGCACCACGAGCGGCCGAGTGCCCGTCTTGGCCAGCGTGATGAGCTGGCTGCGCGTCGTCTCGTCCTGCGACTGCGTGAGCGCACCCATCGCGGCGACGGCGGTCTCGAGATTGGGGAAGCGGTCCTCGGGCTCCTTCTCGAGCATGCGCATCACGGCCGCCGCCACGTCCGGCGGGATGTCGGCACGCAGATCCTCCACCACCGGCGGCGGCGTGTTCACGTGCGCGTACATCACCGACATCATGGAGGTGCCGGGGAAGGGCAGCTTGCCCGTCAGCAGCTCGTAGGCCACGACGCCCAGCGCGTACTGGTCCGAAGCCGGGCCCACATCCTTGCCCAGGCATTGCTCGGGACTCATGTAGGACGGCGTCCCCACCATCATGCCCGACGTGGTGAGCCCCACCGACTCGGCCACCTTCGCGATGCCGAAGTCGGTCACGACGCACCAGCCCTCGTCGTCGACGAGGATGTTGCCGGGCTTGAGGTCGCGGTGGATGACGCCACGGCGATGCGCGTAGCCCACCGCGCTGCCGATCTGCGAGAAGATGGCCTGCACCGTGGGCACCGGCAGCGGCGCCGCATCGCGCACGACGGAGTCGAGGGGACGGCCGTCCACCAGCTTCATCACGAAGTAGAGCAGCCCCTCGACGTCCCGCACCGCGTAGATCGGGATGATGTTCGGGTGGCTCAGCGACGCGGAAGTGCGGGCCTCGCGCCGGAAGCGTTCGACAAGGTCCGGGGCATTGCCGAGATTCTGCGAGATGACCTTGATCGCCACCTTGCGGTCGAGCGCGATCTCGTGCGCCAGGTACACGGCGGCCATGCCGCCGCGGCCCAGTTCGCCGTGGATCTCGTATTCGCCCAGGGTCACGGCACGCAGCAGTGCGAGCTCGTCCAGGGGGGCGACCGCGGTGGTGTCGACCGACGTCATGGCAACTCCGACTAGGGACTGCGTGAACCCGGGAACGTGCGGGCCGGGACGGGCATCCGCAAGACTTGGACCGGTGACGCCTCAGCTCGTGAAGTTGATCTGCTGGTGCGTCCCGTCACAGAACGGCTTCTCCTTCGACTGCCCGCAACGGCACAGGATGCAGCGCGACATCTGCGCCACCACGTCCCCCGTCGCGTCCATCAGCCGCAGGTTGCCCCGCAGTACCACCGGACCGTTGTCGGTGGCCTCGATCCGCAGCGGCCCCCCGATCGGCGTGTCGTCCTTCAGTGGCTCGCGCCGCTCGGCCGGCGCCACCGCACGGTCCGTGAATCCCACTGCGACATGGCTGCCGTCACAGTACGGCTTCGTGCGCGAGTGACCGCAGCGGCACAGGGCCATCCGGGTCTCCCGCTGCTGCACCTGGTTGTACGCGCCCATCAGCTCGAGCTCGCCACGGAGGTACAGCGGGCCGTCTGTGCTCACCAGTACGCTGTTCTCGATGTCCGGCTCCTCGGCGGCCCCGCCGTCGAGCCGCTGATGGTGCAGCGCGCCGGTCGGACACCGTTCCACGACGTCGGCGATCTCGTCCGCCGTCGCCTCGTCGGGAGCCACCCAGGGGCGCTTCCTCGGGTTGAACACCTTCGGCAGCCCACGCACGCAGGCCGCGTAGTGCACACATCGCCTGGCGTCGTACGTGACGCGGATTCCGTCGTTCTCGTATACGTGCAGCTTGTCGCTCATGGTGTCAGCTCGTCTCTCGCAGCGGCGAGGGCCTCGCGCGTCGGCGCGGTGCCCTGGGCGAATCTAGGCGAACCACCCCCCTTGCCGCCCACCGTCGCGAGCGCCGCCCGGAGGCGGCTGCCCGCATCCAGTCCGCTGTCCGCCGATGCCGCCACGAAGAGCATCGGCGGATCGAACAGCAGGGCCGTAGCCACCACCTGCGGCATGGCCGCGAGCGCCTGCATCTCGGCCCGCACCTCGTCTGCATCGGCCCGCTCGAGTTCAAGCCGAATGCGTCGCACCCCATCGTTCCCCGGGCTGCTCGCGGCATGCCGGGCTTCGGCGCGACGCGTGGCCAACTCCGCCTGCAACGCCTTTCGCGCCCCGAGCACCTCGGCGAGCGCGTCCCGCTGCCGCGCCACGAGCGCTGGCGCATCGTCCGGCGCGGCGGAGAATCCCGCCGCAATGCCGCCCAGCGCTTCCATGTCGCGCCGCGCGCGCGCGACGGCCCGTCCGCCGCAGAGGAACTCGATCCGGGTCAGCTGCTTCACCCGCTCGACGCGCCGCAGCAGGACCGCCCCGATCTCGCCTGTGGCCCGCACGTGGGTGCCGCCGCACGCGCTCCGGTCGAGGTTCGCGATCGTGACGATGCGGATGGTGCCGCTCCGCCCCGTCGCCTTGCGGAGCCCCGACGCGGCGGCCGCCTCCTCGAACGCCACCGACACCGGCCGGTTCTCCCAGACCACGGTGTTGGCCCGCGCCTCGGCCGCCACGAGCGCTTCGGTCTCCACGCCAGCGACGTCTACGTCGAGCGTGGAACCAGTGGCGCCGAAATGCACGCTCACCGTCGGCCAGCCGAACATCTCCTCCAGCACGGCCGAGAGCAGGTGCTGGCCGGTGTGCTGCTGCATCAGGTCGAAGCGGCGCGCCCAGTCGATGGCGCCCTCCACCTCGCCCATCGCAAGCGGCGTCGACAGGAGGTGCGCCACCCGGTCGTCCTCGTCCACCACGTCGACCACGTCCACGCCGCCCAGCCGGCCGCGGTCGTTGGGCTGACCGCCCGACGTGGGATAGAACGCCGAGCGATCCAGGTACACGGTGCGACCCTCGTCCGCGGTCGCGACCACCGACGCGCGGAACCGGGTGAGGTACGCGTCCGTGTAGTAGAGCCGCTCGGTCACGCCGCCGATTCCCGCCCCTGGTCCGGAAGGGATTCGAGCGACGACTTCACGGAGAGCGCCGAGAGCGTCGCGATGGTCAGTTGCACGTTGATCAGGTCCTGCCAGATGGCATGCCGGGTCGGTCCGTCGATGCTGTCCTGGGTGTCGACGAGCGCGAAGCGCCGACCCGCAGGCACGTCGCCCCGGCTGATCTGCCCATTGATCTCGTCGGTGATCTGGCGCGCCCGGTCCATGAGCGTCTGCCGGCACTCCACTGCGGCGCGGCACTCGGCCACGGGATCGCGCGAGTAGCGCCAGTCCCAGGACCACTGCAGCCGCACCGTGCGCATGAAGACGCGCTGACGGGGAGCATAATGGACGATGCGATACGAACGCCCGGCTGCGGCGGCCACGGGAGTCTCCGGTCTGGTGCGGTTGCCGCCCCTACGGGGCGACGATGCAAGGGGTTGCGATGCCTGAGCTTGAAGCATTTGTCGCGCCGAGAGGTGGCTGCGGGGGCAGGCGACTGTAACCTTTTCGAGCGTATGAAGTTGCGACGCTTGACGGCCCCACGGCGCCCTTGGGAAGGGGGGCGTGTGGGGCCGTTGCGTCAACGCGGCTGTCGCTTCCGTACGATGAACCGGGATGGCTACTGAACCACAACCCCCGCCTGCATCCCCGGATGGGGCTCGCAGTGATAGCGGTATTCCCCTGCCTCGGTGAACACGAACTGGAAGACATCGCCCGGCTCGAGCAGGGACGAGCCCCACTCGCCATCATCGGCGGTCGACGTGTGGGACGGCGTCCCGTCCGGCTCGCAATTCACCCAGGTCACCCGCGCGCCGACCGGGATCGTGACCTGCGCCGGCTCGAAGGCGAAGCCACGGATGGCCACGATGGCCTGGGTGGCTCCCACGACGCCCTCGTCCAGCGGGAGGCTGCAGTCCGATGCCGGCGGAGTGTCCGAGTCGTTGGTCCGGTCCGACACGCATCCGGTGGCCGCCGCGGCGACGCCGCAGAGCAGGGCCATGAGGCATCGGAGCGTACGCATGGTCACCTCACCACCACGACGCCCTTCATGAAGGGGTGCGGCGTGCAGAAGAAGTTGTATTCGCCGGGAGCGACGAACGTGTGCGACCAGGTCTTGCCCGGATCGATCGCACCCGAGTTGAAGCTGCCATCGAGGGCCGTGACGGTGTGAGCCACCGGGTCGTCGTTCCTCCAGGTCACGGTGGTGCCGGGCGCGACCTCGATGCGCGATGGCGTGAACGCCATCCCGTTCATGCCCGCATGGACCACCACGCCGCTGGCCTGCGCGGCGTTGGCATCCTCCGATGCAGGCGGCGGTGCGGTCTTCGGCTTGCCGCCGCCGAAGTAGCGCGCCAGCGTGATCGGGATGGTGAACTCGAAGCCGTAGCGCACCCGGTCGAGGCCGCGTGAGGCGCCTTGGAGCGTCAGCGAGTTGGCGTTGCTCGCCTCGAGCGAAAAGGTATGCGGCGTGCCGGGGATGGCGATGGCGACCATGGCGCCCCACGCCACCTCTTCACCCCGTGCGGTGTCCCGCTCCGCAAGCGTCGCCACGTCGCCCGAGATCGCCAGCCACTTGAGCGGCTGCACGATGACGCCTCCACCGTAGGCGAACTGCACCTCGCCGTCCTCGTACGGATTCGAGAGCAGGCGTGCGACGCCAAGCAGCTTCAGCAACCCGAAGCGCCGCCCCACGCTCACCTCGCCGTCGACGCCCGATGCGGCGCTGTTGTAGCCCAGCTGGCCGCCGAGCGTCACGGGCGTCTTCTCGCTCTGCATGAGCGGCTGCCACCGCGCGAAGAGTTCCCACTCGTTCGGATAGCGCGGCGCCAACACCGAATTGGTGGTGTAGTTGGCGCCCGCGCTGACGCGCGAGACGATGCCCGTGGCCAACGTGAAGGTGGGAAAGTTGGTGACCTTGCGCTCGGGAGGGTCACTGACCACGAATCGATGCAGGAAGTTGAACTGCACCACGCCCGGTCGCGTCACCCAGTCGCCGGAGATGTTCGCGGTGCGCTCCAGCAGCGATTGCGCCTGCAGCGGTGGGGCGCCCGCCACGAGCGCGAGTGCCACGGCCCATGCCGTGGCTCTCACCGCACCCTCGAATGGCCGCGGAAAGCCCAGGTGCTGTCGGGGATGAAGTCGCAGGGGCCGGCGGCAGTGCAGATGCAATTCATGCTTGCGCCGAAGGTCTGGGTTGGATGTCGCCACTGGCGTCAACGAATACCCTGCCGGCCCTGCCGTGGTGCCGCCACGGGAGGGTCGGGTTTACTTCGCCCGCTCCAGATACTCGCCGGTGTTGGGGTTCACCCTGACCTTCTCGCCGGTGCCGAGGAATTCGGGCACCTGGATGGTGACGCCGTTGGCGAGCGTGGCCGGCTTGGACGAGGCCGTCTTGGTGGCCGTCTTCATCACCGGCGCCGTGTCCGTGATCTCGATGTCCATCGACGACGGCAGCTTGAGCCCGATCGGCCGTCCCTCGAGCCACTCCGCCTGGAAGCGCATCTCGGGCTGCATCCACGGGCGCAGCTCGCCGACGGTATCGGAGTCGAGGGTGAACTGGTCGTAGGACTGCGCGTCCATCACGTGCACGTCGGTGCCGTCGTCGTAGAGCACCTGCATTTCCTTCGTCTCGAGCAGGGCGGTCTGGAGGTCTTCGGTGCTCGCGAAGCGCGTCTCGAAGCTGTTGCCCGACTTGAGGTTCCGCATGCGGACCTGCACGAAGGCGCGGAGGTTGCCCGGGGTCCGGTGCTGGAAGTCCATGACCCGGCAGGGGTTGCCTTCGTAGTAGATGACTACGCCCTTCCGGATGTCGCTCGCCTTCATCGTGGCTCCAAACGTGGTGGTTCGTCCGACCGAGCGGCCGGGTCAGGGCGCCAAAATAGCCGCTCCTCCGCATCGGGGCCAAGGCGGCGCCTCAGTCGCCCTGCACGGCCCGCGCAAAGTCGATGAAGCCCGCCTTGCGGAGTCCCGACTCGACCAGACCCGGCGCCAGTGCATGCAGCACGAGCATCGGACGGAACGGCCTGGGGTTCACGATCACTTCCGCGTCACGCCGGTCGAGCGCACGCAGCACGCCCTTCACCACCGCTTCGGGCCGCGACTCGCCGGTGAGCCAGTGCGGCGCCCGGCCGTGTTCGGCCCACATGCCCGTCTCCGCGACGTAGCCGGGCGAAACGACACTCACCGTCACGCCGCTGCCCTCGAGCTCGAGGCGCAGTGCGCGGCTCCACGCGATGATCGCCGCCTTGGATGCGCCGTACACGCTGGCGAACGGCAGGCCGAGCTTCCCGGCGAGCGAGGCGATGTTCACCACCTGCCCTTCGTGCCGCGCCAGCATCGCCGGCAGCACGGCGCGCGCGAGCAGCATCGGACCCTCCACGTTGGTCAGGAGGATCTGTCGCATGACGGCCGGATCCTGCGTCGCGAATGCGGCACCGCTCTCCACGCCCGCGTTGTTCACCAGGACGTCGATCCGGCCCAGCACGCGCTCGGCCTCGGCAACGAGGCGCACGCGGTCCGTTTCGGCGCTTACGTCGGCGACGATCGGCACCGCGGTGGCGCCCTGTGCCGCCAGCTCCCGGGCAAGCAAGACCAGCGGCGCCTCGGAGCGCGCGGCCAGCGCGAGTCGGTGTCCTCGAGCGGCGAAGGCGCGCGCCATCAGGGCGCCAAGCCCGCGGGAGGCGCCGGTCAGGAGGATGGTGCGGCCGGCCGTGCTCATGGCAGAAATTCCTCGCTCGATATGTGGCGGTTGTTCCACCGCGACCATGACCCAACATTTCGCGCCATGTCCCGATCGCACAACCTGTTCGTCCTGGCAGCCGCCGTGCTCGTGGCCTGCGGTGGCCCGACGCCGGCTGCCACGCCCGTCCCGGCCCCCGAACCCGCTTCCGTTCGCCAGACGCTGCCGCGGCCGGTGCCCCCGCCCGGCGCGGTCGCCCGCAGCGTCACGGTCTTCTTCGGCACCGACCGCGCACCCGATGGGCGCGAGACGCTGCGCTTCGGCACCACACCGGGTGAGCTCACCGTGGGCGTCGCGCACGTCTCGGTGCCGCTCGACCGGATGGCCCGTCCCACCGGTACGCTGCCCGATCCGCCCAGCACCCTCGGCGTGCGTCGGACGCCGGCGCCGGCGCGCGACCTCTTCGTCCTGCGCGTGCAGCCGATGGGCGAGGTCTATTGGGACGACGCCCTGCGAGAAGAGCTTCGCTACGACTCCACGCGTACCGTCGTGGTCTTCGTGCACGGGTTCGCCACGCCGTGGGAGCAGGCGCTCCGGCGTGCCGCGCAGCTCGCCGTCGACCTGCCGTTCGACGGTGCCATGGTGGTCTACAGCTGGCCCTCGCTCGGCGAAGTGGGGCCGCTCGCCTACTTTCGCGACGACAAGACCATCGCGCCCAGCCAGCCCATGCTGCGCCGCTTCCTCGAGCGCATCGCGGAGCGCAGCGGCGCCGAGCGCGTGAGCATCGTGGCGCACAGCATGGGCACGCTGCTCGTGGCGCGCACGCTCAAGGAGCTGCACGACGCGCGGCCCGAGCTGCGCTTCGAACAGGTGGTGCTCGGC
>JBJMOZ010000366.1:0-2974 GCA_045803465.1 Gemmatimonadales bacterium
GGGTCGATCACCTGGCGGCGTGGCTGGTCTCCACCTTCATGGACAAGCTGCGGAAGTACCCGCTGTATCGCGACGCGGTGCACTCGCAGTCGATCCTGACCATCACGTCCAACGTGGTCTACGGCAAGGGGACCGGCAACACGCCGGACGGCCGGCGCCAGGGCCAGCCGTTCGCTCCCGGGGCCAATCCCATGCACGGCCGCGACAGCCATGGCATCCATGCCTCTGCGGCGTCGGTGGCCAAGCTGCCCTTCCGCGACGCGTCCGACGGCATCTCGCTGACGACCACGCTGGTCCCGTCGGGCCTCGGCCGGGTGATCGAGGACCGGGTGACGAACCTCACCGCGATACTCGACGCGTTCTTCGGCGTCAGCGGCTACCACATGAACGTGAACGTGCTCGACCGCGAGACGCTGCTCGACGCCATGGAGCACCCCGAGAAGTACCCGACGCTCACCATCCGCGTCTCGGGCTACGCGGTGAACTTCATCCGACTGACCCGCGAGCAGCAGATGGACGTGATCAACCGCACCTTCCACGGCGGGCCGAGCGATGCCTGAGTCGCTCGCCACGCCGCTCGAGGCGAAGAGCCCCTACGAGCTGCGCGTCAACCTCGGCGCGGACGTACCCGAGACGGACGTCCGCACCGCGCTGCGCGATGGCGACATGGGATTCCTGCACTCCTTCACCACGGGCTCCGCGGTGGACGGGCCGGGCGTGCGGCTCGTGGCATGGACCACCGGATGCATGTGGCGCTGCCGCTACTGCCACAACCCCGACACCTGGACCATCACCAATGGCCTGCCAGTATCGGTCGCGAAGGCCACCGACGAGCTTGGCAAGTACCGCCATGGCCTCAAGCGGATGAACGGCGGCTTCACGCTGAGCGGCGGGGAGCCGCTCATGCAGCACCGGTTCGCGGCGAAGCTGACGGCGGCCTCGCATGCGATGGGCATCCACACCGCCATCGAGACGAACGGCTACTTCGGCGAGCGCCTGACGGATGCCGACCTCGGCGCGCTCGACCTCGTGCTGCTCGGCCTCAAGACGTGGGACCCGGAGCGCCATCGCCTGCTCACCGGCATGGACGTGGCGCCCACGCTCGCCTTCGCCGAGCGGCTGGCCGCCCGGCGCACGCCGATCTGGCTCCGCTTCGTCCTCGTCCCCGGCGTCACCGACGACATGGACGATCTGGCCCACTCCGCGCGGTTCGCCGCGAAGCTCGGCAACGTGGAACGGGTCGAGGTGCTGCCGTTCCACCAGATGGGTCGGTTCAAGTGGGAGCGCCTGGGCCTCGCCTATACGCTGGACGGGACGGAACCACCGACGTCCGAGTCGTGTGAGCAGGCGTGCGAGGTCTTCCGGCGCGAGGGACTGACGGCGATGTGAGGTGAGGTCCGCCTAGAACTGAATCTGCGCCCCGAGCTCCACCACGCGGTTGGGCGGCAACTGGAAGAACGCCGTGGCGCTCTGCGCGTTGCGTGACATCAGCGCGAAGAGCTTCCGTCGCCAGCGCATCATGCGGAAGAACTTCGCGTCGGCCTTCAACGCCTTCCTGCTGACGATGAGCGTCTCGCGGCCGAGGTAGAAGCTCGTGTCCTGCACCTTGAAGGCGCCGGTGTGGTGCCCCTGCTCCTGCAGCTCGCCCGGCAGCAGCGCGAGCACCTTGGGCACGTCGGGCGTTTCCATGAAGCCGTAGCGCGCCTTCACCAGGTAGAACCCCTGCCCCAGCGGCTCGCACGTGATGCGCTCGTCGTCTCCCACCTGCGGGATCTCCGCCGACGACACCGACATCACGAGCACCCGTTCGTGCAGCACCTTGTTGTGCTTGAGGTGGTGCAGCAGCACCGGCGGGGCACCGGAGGCCACCGACGTCAGGAACACGGCCGTGCCGGGCACGCGCGGCAGGTTGCGCTTGCCCAGGTCGGGCAGGAACAGCTCGAACGGCAGCGTGTTCTCGGCGACGATGGAGGAGAGCCGCTTCCGACCCAGCTTCCAGGTGGACATCAGCACGAACACCAGGCCCGCCACCACCAGCGGGACCCATCCGCCCGAGGGGATCTTGAGCACGTTGGCGGCCAGGAACGCGAGATCCACCACGAGGAAGAGCGTACCGAGCACCGCTACCCGCCACGTCGGCCAGTGCCACCGCTCGCTCGCGACGATGATGAACAGGATCGACGTCACGAACATCGTGCCGGTGACCGCGACGCCGTAGGTGCTCGCGAGGGCGCCCGCGCTGCGGAAGCTGAGCACGAGCCCGATGCATGCGACCCACAGCGCCGTGTTGATCTCGGGCATGTAGATCTGCCCCTTGGTCGCCTCGGAGGTGTGCACGATGCGCATGCGCGGGCTGAAGCCCAGCTGGATGGCCTGCTGCGTCAGTGAGTAGGCGCCCGAGATGAGCGCTTGCGACGCCACGACCGCCGCTGCCGTCGCTATCACGATCATCGGGATGAGCGCCCATCGGGGCACGAGGGCGTAGAACGGGTCGGTCGCCGCCGCGGGATCCTGCAGCAGGAGCGCGCCCTGCCCGAAGTAGTTCAGTACCAGGGCCGGCAGCACCACCGTGTACCAGGCGATGCGGATGGGCCGCGGCCCGAAGTGGCCCATGTCGGCGTAGAGCGCCTCGCCACCCGTCACGACGAGCACGACGGCGGCGAGCACCTCGAAGGCGTCCCAGCCGCCGGTCACCAGGAAGCGCGCCGCGTGCATCGGGTTCACGGCGGCGAGCACCGCCGGCTCGCGCACGATGCCCGTCACGCCGAGGATCGCGATGCTGATGAACCAGATGGTGGTCACCGGCCCGAAGATCGCCCCGACGCCCGCGGTGCCCTGGCGCTGCACGAAGAAGAGCGCGGTGATGATCACCACCGCGATCGGCACCACCCACGCCTGCAACGCCGGCGTGAGCGTCTCGAGCCCTTCGACCGCGCCGAGCACCGAGATGGCGGGGGTGATGATGCCGTCGCCG
>JBJMOZ010000387.1:0-9421 GCA_045803465.1 Gemmatimonadales bacterium
AACGGGATCTCGATCTTCTCCCGGTCGAACCGGTCCTTGATGCGCCGCCGGAACTCGCGGCCCACCTCCCACTGCCGCCCGGGCAGCGTGCGCAGCAGCACCCGCAGCGTCACGCCGTGGTCGCCCAGTGCCTGCACGCCCTGCACCTCGGGCGTGCCGTCCAGACGGGACGTCCACTGCGGGTCCGCGGCCATCCGCGACACCTCGTCGCGAATGATCTCCAGCGCATGGTCGATGTCGGTCTCGTAGGCCACGCCGACGTCCACCACCGCCCGCGACCAGCCGCGGGTCATGTTGCTCACGACGCTGATCTGGCCGTTCGGGATGATGTGCACCGAGCCGTCGAGCCCGCGCAGGTGCACGACGCGCAGGTTGACCCGCTCCACCGAGCCGGACTTGCCGGCCACCTCCACCACGTCGCCCACCGCGATGGAGTTGTCGACCAGCAGGAAGAAGCCGGTGATGACGTCCTTCACCAGGCTCTGCGCCCCGAACGAGAAGGCAAGCCCGAGAATGCCGGCGCCGGCGAGCAGCGGCGCGATATCCATGAACTGGTTGAGCGTCAGCAGCAGCGCCAGCACGAACAGCAGCACCCGCCCCACGCTCCGTAGCAGCTGCGCCACCGTGTGGCCGCGTTTCTCCGCGAGCGTCATCGTGCTGTCGTCGCCGTCGTCCACCGCCGCGATGATGCGCCTCGCGATGAGCTTGACCAGTTGCATGCCCAGCCACGCCAGCACCCAGACGACGGCGACGCTCAGCAGCTTGCGGGAGATGAACTCGACGTCGACCTGGAAGAGCCGGGCGAGGCGTTCGATGAACTCGGGCGCGAGCAGCGCGTGAATCGGCGATGTCATGGCCGGGAAAACCTAATCGCCCCTGGCTACCAGGACACGGTCCCGCCCAGCATGAGCGTCACCAGCTCGAGCTTGGCGAGGTCGTAGTCCGGGTACACGCGGTGCATGCGGACATGGAGCCGGCTCTCCGCCAGCAGCGAGAATGGCGACCCTTCGAAACCGTGTCGCACGCCCGCCCCCGCGTTGACGCCGAACCAGTTCATGTCGCTCACGAACTGATATCCGTCGATCACCTCGAGTCGGCGCCCGATGTCCTCGTAGCCGCCCAGCCCACCGACGACGTACGGCCGCCACGCGCCCTTCCCGAACTCGTACCGCGCTCCGACACCGTAGCGCCACACGTGCCGGTCGGACGAGACGCCGAGGTAGCCGCCCTCGAGCAGGATCACGACCGGCCCGAAGCGCGTGCCGAACGACGCCTCGATCGCCGGCCCCGTGCCCCCGACCACGCTGTCGGCGGGCGTGGCAATGGCCGCGCCGGCACGCAACGACACCTCGCCGAACCGCTGCGCCTCGAGTGCCACCGGCGAGAGCAGCAGCGCCAGCGCGGCGAGCGCGCCATGGCGGGTCACGGCGTCCGCCGCTTCCAGCGCGGGATCGCCGCGCCCACGAGCGAGCCCAGCGCGGCGCCACCGACGCCCACGAGCAGGCCGCCCGCCGCTGCGTAACCGGCCGACGATCCGCAGTCATACTCGCAGAGGGCATTCGCGATGACCCCGAGGAAGATTCCGCCCGCGACCCCGGCGATGCCTCCCACGATGGCGCCCTGCTTCACGGACCGCTCGCGGGTCCAGAGCGTGTCGGGCAGCACGGCGAAGGTGCGCGGGCCGCTCGCCGTTCCGAGCGTGAGGCCGTCCGATCCCATTCGCTCCACGTCGCCCACGACGCGCCCCTGACCCGGCACGGCAAGACGCACCGTGTGCCCCGGTTTGACGCCGGGCGGCGCGACCGACCGCGTCGAGTCCTGCGCCTGGACGGCGGTCGCGGAGCAGAGCAGGAGGAGCGCGCCGATCACGCTGCGTCGCATGCTCGATTTCTTGGTCGATATCATGATGAAGGGATACTTGTCGTGCGCCGAGGATGCCAACGAGGTGCCCGCCGCTGGGGCGGGCACCTCGGAGTCCGGCAGCACCGCATCCGGATTACTTGATCGTGATCCGGCTCTTCGGGGCTACCTGGACCTTCGGCAGCGTGATGGTCATCACGCCGTCCTGCACCATGGCCTCGATCCTGTCCTCGAGCACCGGGGTGGGCAGGCGCACCGAGCGGACGAACTTGCCCGCCATGCGCTCCTGCACGAGGAAGAGCTCGATGTCCACGTCCTTCACGATCTCGCGATGGCCGCTGATCATCAGCACCAGTCCGTCGAGGTGGATGTCGAGGTTTTCCTTCGGGATGCCCGGCACTTCGAGGCGGACGATGAAGCACTTCTCCGTCTCCAGGTAGTCGAGCGGGGGGAGCCATGCCGTCTCGATCGGCGGCAGCAGCTGGGTCGGGAACATCGGCGCATTGAACACGCGGTCGATGAACCGCTCCAGTTCCGGCACCGCAGTCAGGGGGGCCGGCAGCCTGTTGGTGAGGAGTCTCATGATGCCTCCTGGTGGGATCGTCGCAGCGCACCACCTCGCTGCGAATCGCCCTCAATCTGGGAGGCAGGCGCTGAAGCCGCCGTGAAGCGCCGGCGAACCTTCCTTAGGCGTGCACCGCGCGACGTGCGAGGTACCGCGCCCGGTCCGCCGCGAGCGCATCGAGCACCGGCGCGGGGTCGAAGCGCACCGGATCGGTGCATGGCAGGCCCGTCTCGCGCGCCGCCGCTTCGCACGCGGCGCGAGCAGCCGGCTCATCGAGATCGTAGGTGTTCAGGCAGATCGCGACGACCCTCGTCGGATGCACCGACGAGCCGATGTGCTCGTACAACTTCACGTATTCGCTCAGCGGAGGAATCTTGAGCCACGCCGCCTGGCGGTAATCGCCGATGTATTCACGGCTCGCCTGATGGCAGAGAATGAGGGCATCGGGACACGCGCCGTGCAGCAGGCCCAGCGTGACGCCGCTGTAGCCGGGATGGTTGATGCTTCCCTGCCCCTCCACCAGCACCACGTCCGCATCTTCGGCGCCCTGCACCGTGATGCGCTCGGCGGCGCCCGCGATGAAGTCGGCCACCACGGCGTCGACGGCGATGCCCCAGACCTCGATGATGATGCCCGTCTGTCCCGTGGCCACGAAGCTCGTCCGCAGGCCGCGCGCGCGGAGCCCATCCACCAGCTGCAACTGCGCCGTCATCTTGCCGACGTTGCAGTCGGTGCCGACGGTGAGGCAGACGTACGCGTCGAGATCCTTGGCAAGCCCGGACGCGACCGGCAGGTCGGTGGGCGCGCGGCGCAGGTCGAGGATCTGCCGGCCGTTCGCCGTGGCGAGCGCGCCCAGCTCGGCATCGTCGGCGAGAAAGGTGTGCAGTCCGTTCCAGATGTCGCAGCCCGCCGCGAGCGCCGTCGCGATCCACGCGCGCCACTCCGCCGGCATGCGTCCTCCCTGCGGCGCGATGCCGATCACCACCACCGTGGGCCCCAGCGCCAGCCCCTCTTCGATCGACCCGAGCACCGGCGTGGCCCCGCCGAAGCCGAGGACGTCCTGCACCGTCTGGCCGGCGAGGCGGCGGTCGAGCACCGCCACGACCTGCTGCGGCCGATAGCGGATGATGGAGTTGGCGGTCTTCGAGGTCATGGGCCCGAAGTCGCCGTCGGCGATGATGAGGTAGCGTGCGGACATGAAGGAGGTCGGGAGTCCGGAGTCGAGGGTCGTGGATCGGGGGCGCGGGAATATCGCGCCGGGAACGCCGCCTGCCAAGCAAGCGGGGGCGCCCACGATGGGCGCCCCCGCTCAGCATCGACCACTGCCGCGTAGCGTCAGGGCTTGGTGTCGCCGCCGTCCTCGAGCAGCTCGGCGTCGTGCACGTCGTCCGACCCCGCGGCGCCGCCCGCGCCGATCTGGCGCGTCTCGGACGCCGAGCCGGCGGGCAGCATGCCCATCTTCTTCTTGAGCTCGATCAGGGCCTGGTCGGCATTGCCCTTGTACTCGAGCGCCTGGAACTGGCGCATCAGCGAGTCGCCCTGGAACTCCTCCTGCAGCTCGGCGGCCGCGAGCGCCTTGCGCTCCTGGTTCTCGATCTTCTCCGCCATGCGCTCGAAGGACTCGAAGGCGCCCTTGTCGCTCATCCCGGACATCGTCTCCTGGATGCGCTGCTGCGCCTCGGCCCGCTTGGCGCGCGCGACGAGGATGTTCTTCTTGCGCTTCGCCTCCTCGATGCGGTCGTTGAGCTGCCGCAGCGAGCCCTTGAGGTTCTCGGTCTCGGCGCGGTGCTTCACCCACGTCTCGTGCAGCTGCTGGGCGCCCTGCAACGACTCGTTGTAGCGCGTCAGCGCCTGCTTGGCGAGGTCGTCGCGGCCCTCCTGCACGGCGAGCATGGCGCGCCGCTCCCAGTCCTCCGCCTGCTTGCGCAGCGACTCGGCGTCGGCCTGCAGCTTCTTCTCGTCGGCGATGGCGCCGGCCACTTCCTGCTTCGCCTTGGCCAGCTGCGACCTCATGTCGACGATGAGCTGGTTCAGCATCTTCTCAGGGTTCTCGGCCTTGCTGATCAGGTCGTTGATGTTGGACCTGAACATCGTCGAGAAGCGTTCCCAGATGCCCATGCGACTCAGGCCTCCCGGAAGGGCGCGAGCGCCGTGAAGTGCGAGGCGAGGGCGAGCGTCATGGAGTCGAAGCTCGCCTCGAACTCGCTGTAGTCGAGGTTCTCGAGTTCCAGCGTGTCGGTCAGCAGCACATGATCCGTTTCAAGTCCGTAGGAGCCATGCACCAGTTCGCGGGCGTTGTACTCGAGCAGTTGACGGTACAATTCGGCGCGCGCCTCCTTCGAGGCCGGCAGTTCCATCACGCGCACCCGCAGGATCACCACCGGCGCAGCGAGACTCACCACCACTTCGGCGCCTTCCGGCGTCTTTGCAAGCCACATGCCGGGCTGCATCTCGCGTACCTCGAGATTGCCGCTCTCGAGGCGCTCGAGCCACGACTGGATGTCCTCACGCGTCACCATCGTCCTGGATCCTCCGTTCAAGTGGCCGTTGCCGACCGGCGGAATGTAACGCGAGTCCGTCATTCGGCTGCCGGCGGCAGCGCGGCGTCCGCGGACCGGACCTGCCCCAGCAGCCGCTCGGCGAAATCGAGCCGTTCCTCCACCTCGGCCAGCCGCTGCCGGGTGAGGTCCACCTCGCCGCTCTCCATCCCGCGCCGCTCCAGAGCCTCGAGCCGCTCCTCCACATCCCGCGACACGTTGCGGCCCTCGATGCGCCGTGCCAGCGCCTTCGCGATCGGCTCGAGCAGCATCATGCTGCTCACGGTGGTGGCGCCGACAGCGAGCCACATGGCGAACTGCCCCGCTTCGGTCACGCTTCGCCTCCGACGCGCCCCGCGGCCCGCTCGGCGTCCTTGGGCTGCGCCAGGAGCCGCTCCGCGAAGTCGAGCCGTTCCTCCAGCTCGAGCACGCGGTTCCTCAAGTCGTCCAGCTCGCCGAACACCTCGGGCGTCTCGAGCGCCTCCGGACCGTGACGGATGCGGTGCGCGAGCGCCCGACCCACGTCGGTCTTCGACAGGTAGGCCGCGAGTGCGCCTCCCACGATGATCAGTGGGACGATGAAATCCTCGCCGATCGCGATGCCGAGCGCCGTGACCGCCGCGATCAGGGCGACGATGATGAGCGTGCGGCCGAGCGGATGATCGGGCTGCCGTGCGTGCACCGTTGGGGCCTCCGTCAGTTGCGAGGGAGCTGCTCGGCCTGGCGCTGCGCCAGCAGGCGCTCGGCGAAGTCCAGCCGCTCTTCGAGCTCGGCGTAGCGGGAATGCACCGACTCGAGGTCCCGCACGCGCTCGCGCAGCTCCTCCACCTCCAGTTGCAGCGCCGGATCGACCACCCGGCCCTCGATGCGCCGGCCGATCGCGCGGAAGAGCGGATGCAGGATGAATGCGGCCGCCGCGCACATCCCAAGGACGCACAGTACGATGACCGGAGGCGGCAGCACCATCCACGGCGGCATGACGCCGGGCCACGGCGGGAAGATCACGTCCGGCATCGGCGGCACCGGCGGGATCGGCGGGATCGGCGGCACTTGCGGCAGCATCATGGTCCGTCCCCCGTCCGACGTGGCAGCTGCACCACGTCGGACCGCTGGGCCAGAAGCCGCTCCGCGAAGTCGAGCCTATCCTCCAGCTCGCTCATGCGGACCTCGCGTTGCGACAGCTCCGTCACCCGCTGCTCGAGCTCCTCCACCTGACGCTGCAGTCCCTGGTCCACGCGCCCCTCGATGCGCCGTGCGAGGGCGCGGATCAGCGGCCACAGCAGCACGGCGGCGATGGCGAGGGCGATCAGGATGTAGACCTCGTCGGGCGGACCGCTGCGGCCGACCATCACCAGGTCGTGCGGAAACGGCGGCGGGGATGGCGGCACCTGCGTGACGACGACCTGCATCATGATTCTTCCCGCGGCGACAGCTGCCGGACCTCGCGCTGCTGCATCAGCATCCGCTCCGCGAAATCGAGCCGGTCCTCGAGTTCGTGCATGCGCAGCTGGCCCTGCTCGAGCTCGGCCATGCGCATCTCGAGCTCCTCGACACGCAGTGCCGCCACTTCGCCGGTCGTCTCGGGGGACTGCTTCGCGTGGCGCAGTGCGTGATGGCGACGGAAGCCGAACACCACCGTCGACAAGGCAAACACGACCATGACGCCGAACTCCTGGTCGTTCGTGGTTGTGCTTGCGGCCACGTCGGCGATGCCGGCGAGAAAGCCGGTCACTGCCACGTGGATGACCACGTCGACGAAGTCCAGACCCATCGTGCGCTTGAAGAATCCCATGCCTACACTCCCGAGCCCGGCAGTTGCCGTGTCGCCGCCTCGCGCGTCAGCAGCCGCTCGGCGAAATCGAGACGCTCCTCCAGCTCCGCCACGCGCGCCTCACGCGCCTCGAGGCCCGCCAACCGCTGCTCCAATTCCTCGAGACGACGCGGGTCCCCGTTCCTGGCCTCGGCCAGCAGTGCCGCGTTGGTGCCTCCCCACGACTCGATCCAATGGGCGAGCGCCTTGCCGATGGGACCCCGCAGGATCATCGTCGCAGCGGCTGCAATCGTCACCACGGTCATGACGAAGACGGGGGGAATGTCGTTCGGGTTCACGCGCCTTGCTCCCGATGCTGCGGCAGCTGCACCGTCTCGTCCCGCCGGGCCAGCAGGCGTTCGGCGAAATCGAGTCGTTCGTGCGCATCCGACAGCTGGCCCCGCAGCTCGTCCACCTCGAGGCGGAGGCCGTCGAGCTCCTCGCGAAGGTGGGCATCGGCCGCCGGACCGCCCGGGCCGTTGCGGATGCGGTCCGCAATGGCCTGACCGAGGGGGCCACGGAAGATCACGGCGAGCCCGATCATCAGGAACATCACGACCGGTACGACGAACGGTGAATTCATGCTTGGGCTCCCCGGCCACGGAACTGAATGAGAGGACTACGGCGCCGACGTTTCAAATGTTTCAGGGCGATACGTTCGCGCCCAGCGCGATATCGGCGAGGCCAGCTAGAGCAGCTCCCGGTCCCGGATCTCGCCGAGCGAGACCGAGATCTCGGTCTCGCCGTCCAGCGGCCGCAGCCAGGCCTCATGTGCGGTGACGTGCGTGTCGACGGTGGTCGGCACGCCGACGATCTCACCACGCTCGGCCGTCACGACGCGCACGGCGCGGTCCTGGTTCCCGGCCCAGCTCAGCAGCTCGACGATCTCCTCGTATCGCACGCGCCGTCTCTCAGGGCACCAGCGCCTGCGGCGGCGGCGTCATCAGGTTCTGCTGCAGGAAGCGCGTCATCGTCTCGAACAGGTGGCGCCGGGTGTTGCCGCCAAAGATGCCGTGGTTGCGGTTCGGGTACTCCATCATCTGGAACGGCTTGTTCGCGGCCACGAGCCGGTTCACGAGCGCCTCGGAGTTCTGGTAGTGGACGTTGTCATCTCCGCTGCCGTGCACGAGGAGCAGGTTGCCCTTGAGGCCGTCCACGTAGTTCAGCGGCGAGCCTTGCTCGTAGCCTTCGCGATTGTCCTTCGGGAGGCCGTTGTAGCGCTCGGTGTAGATGTTGTCGTAGTACTGCCAGTGGGTGACTGGTGCCACTGCCACTGCCGTCCGATACACGTCCGACGAGCGGAACAGGGTGTTGAGGCTCATGAATCCGCCGTAGCTCCAGCCCCAGATGCCGATGCGCGACGCATCGACCCAGCTCCACCGACCGACCACGCGCGCCGCGGCAGCCTGATCCTCGGATTCGATGACGCCGAGGCGCCCGTAGACGATCTTCCGCCACGCGCGCCCGTGCCCGTTGGTGCCGCGGTTGTCCACGCTCGCGACGGCATAGCCCTGCTGGGTGAGCATGGTGTGCCAGAGGTATTGCTGCCCGCCCCACGCGTCGAGCACCGTCTTGGAGCCGGGGCCGCCATAGACCTGGAACAACACCGGATACTTCCGTGCCGGATCGAAGCCGACCGGCTTCATCACGTACGCGTCGAGCTGGACGCCGCCGCCGATGTCCAGGCGCGTGAACTCGACTTCGCCACGTCGAAGGCCGGCCAGTCGGGCATTGAGCTTCTCGTTCTGAAGCACGGTGCGCACCACGCGGTGCGACGGCATCTCGACGAGGGAGATCGTCCACGGCGTGGTGAAGTTGGAGTACGTATGCCACATGTACTTCGCGCCGGGTGCGGCGTCGTATGCGTTGGTGCCGCGGAAGGTGGCGGGCGTCACGCGCTCCGGCTTCCCGCCTCCGCGAAGCTTCGTGCGATAGAGGTCGCGCCGGGACGCATCGGTGGGCGACGCGCTGAAGTAGACCCAGCCCGACTTCTCGTCGACGGCGGTGAGCGCGAGCACGTCGTAGTCGCCGGGGGTGAGCAGCTTCACCTTCCGTCCGTCGCGCGAGACGAGATAGAGGTGTTCCCAGCCGTCGCGTTCGCTGGTCCAGAGGAACGCCTTGCCCTTGTCCACGAAGCGCAGGTCGTCGTCCACATCCACCCAGGCGCTGTCACGTTCCGAGAGCACCCGCGTGAGCCGTCCGGTGGCCGCGTTCGCGAAGTAGATGTCGAGCTGGTTCTGCAGCCGGTTGAGCCGCTGCACGACGATCTCTCCGCCGCCGGGCGCCCATTCCATGCGCGCGAGATAGTTGTCGCGAGGATCGCCCTCGAATTCCAGCCAGCGCGCCTCGCCGCCGCTGGAGCCCACGATGCCGATGCGCGCCGCCGAGTTGGCCTCGCCGGCCTTGGGGTACTGCACCTGAACACCGAATGCGTAGAGCGAATCGGTCGTATTGACGAGCATGAAATCGCGCACCTGGTCGGCGTCGAGCTGCCAGAAGGCGATGTGGCGGCCGTCGGGGCTCCAGCGCCAGCCGTCGGCGTAGTAGTTCATCAGCTCTTCTTCGTACACCCAGTCGAAGGTGCCGTTGATCAGCGTCCTGGATCCGTCGGTGGTCAGCGCGGTGATGGCCCCGCTGGCGAGGTCCTCG
>JBJMOZ010000013.1:0-8320 GCA_045803465.1 Gemmatimonadales bacterium
GACAACCCGGACAATCCGGTCATCAACATCCGTTCGTTCGGCGAGGACCCGCGAGCCGTGGGGCGGCTGGCCGCGGCCGCGGTGCGCGGCCTCGAGATGAACGGCATGGCCGCCACTCCGAAGCACTTCCCGGGGCATGGCAACACCGACACCGACACGCACCTCGACCTGCCCTCGCTGGCGGCGGACTGGACCGAGCTCTCGCGCGTGGAACTGGTGCCGTTCCGTGCGGCGATCGCCGCCGGGGCCACGGGCGTCATGTCGGCGCACATCGCCGTGCCACGACTCGACGGCGGCCGGGTGCGCCCGGCGACGCTCACCCCCGGGCTCCTCACCGGCGTGCTGCAGGACTCGCTGGGTTTCCGCGGCGTCGTCTTCACCGACGCCCTCAACATGGGGAGCCTGGTGAAGAACTTCACGCTCGCCGACATCGCGGTGGGCGCGCTGCTCGCGGGCGCCGACGTGCTGCTTCAGCCGGCCGATCCGTACGCCATCGTCGACGCCGTCGATGCCGCCATCCGGGACGGCCGGCTCACGGAGGAGCGCGTGGATCGGTCGGTGCGGAAGGTGCTGGCCCTCAAGCGGCGCTTCGGCCTGTTCGCCGTGCGCACGGTGCCGCTCGACAGCGTGCCGGCGCGCGTAGGCGCGCCCGAGTTCCAGCACACGGCAGACGACATCGCCGCCCGCTCGATCGTGCTCGTGCGCGACAACCAGGGGGTCGTGGCACGCATCCGCACCGCACCACAACGCGTGGCGCTCGTCACGTACGGCGACGACCGCAGCCCGGCCGTCGGCCTGACACTGGCGGCCGAGCTGCGCGCGCGCGGGCATGGCGTCACGCTCACGCGGCTCTGGCCCAACAGCGGCGAGGCGAGCCTGGACTCGGCCCGTGCCGCCGTCGCGAGCGCGACCACGAGCGTCTTTGCCGTCGCCGCGCGGCCGCTGCCGTGGGACGCCTCGCGGCTCACGTTGCCGGTGCACATCGCCCGTCTCATCGACTCGACCGCGGCCCTTCGGCCGACGGTGCTCGTGTCCCTCGGTTCGCCCTACGTGGTGCGCTCCACGCCGGCCGTGGGCAGCTACCTGCTGGGCTGGCACGCCAATGCAACCATGGAGCGGGCCGTCGCCGGGGCCCTTACCGGCGCGGCAATCACGGGGCGGTTGCCCGTGCGCATTCCTCCGAGCGACACCGTGGGCGGCGGCCTGCGGGTGCCCGCGCTGCGCTGAGTCCATGTAACTGTTGCGACAGCAAGACTTACGCTTCAATCATCGCGCAACACTTCATGTTGACACCCACCTCCTGATCGAATACAATTCCTGTCGGTCGCACTGGCTTTTCCCGTCGGTGCGAGACCCTGAGGAGGGATCATGAGCAGCACTGAGCAGCAAGAGTCCACCGCCGGCTTCGCCCTGACGCTGACCGACAAGGCCGTCGCCGAGGTGAAGAAGTTCATCGAGGCCGAGCAGGTGCCCGTCGAGACCGCGGGCCTGCGCGTGGGTGTGCTTCCGGGCGGGTGCTCGGGCTTCAAGTACAGCCTCAACATCGAGGAGCAGCCGCTCGAAGACGACATGGTCGCCGAGATCAATGGCGTGCGCGTGTTCGTCGATGGCTTCAGCGCGCAGTACCTCACCGGCATCACGGTCGACTACGTCACCTCCATGCAGGGCTCGGGCTTCACGTTCAACAACCCGAACGCGACGGGCGGCTGCGGGTGCGGGAGCAGCTTCACGGCGTAGCGACACAAGTCGGACGACGTGCTCGAGAGGGGATCCGGCCGGATCCCCTCTCTGCGTATCGGGAGGATACATTCCTGCCACGTCTCTCGACTCCAGATTCTCGACACTCGAGCCCCGACCGCGCCCCTGGCCCCTCTCGACCTCGCCGTCATCGTCGCCTACTTCGCGCTGACCCTCGGCATCGGCCTGTGGGTCTCGCGGCGCCAGGCCTCCGCCGGCGACTACTTCCTCGGCGCACGCAACCTGCCCGCGCTCGCGGTGATGCTTTCCATCGTGGCCACGGAGACGTCGGCGCTCACGGTCATCTCGGTGCCGGGCATCGGCGCGCGCGGCGACCTGACCTTCCTGCAGCTGTCGTTCGGCTACCTGATCGGGCGCATCGGCGTGGCCGCGTGGCTCCTGCCGGGCTATTTCCGCGGCGAGCAGGAGACGGCGTACCAGCGGCTCGAGCGGCGGTTCGGCCCGGGCGTGCGGCGCATGCTGTCGGTGATCTTCCTCGTGACGCGGTTCCTGGGCGATTCGGTGCGCATCTTCGCCGGGGCGATTCCGCTCGCACTCCTCACCGGCTGGAGCGCGCCCACGGCGATCATCGCGATGGGTGGCGTGACGCTGCTCTACACCTGGTTCGGCGGGCTCAAGGCCGTGGTGTGGGCGGACGTGCTGCAGCTCGCCGTGTACGTCGCGGGCGGCGTCGCGACGCTCGCGATCGCGGCGGCGATGGCCGGGGGATTCGGCAGCGTGCTGCAGCAAGCCTCGGACGCCGGCAAGCTCACCGTCTTCAACCCCACGTTCTCCTTCACCACGCCCTACGCACTGCCGGGTGCCATCCTGGGCGGCGCGCTGCTCTCGGCGGCGTCGCACGGCGCCGACCATCTCATCGTGCAGCGCCTGCTCGCCACGCGATCGCTGCGCGACGCGCAACGGGCCCTGATCGGCTCCGGCGTGCTCGTGATCCTGCAATTCACGCTCTTCCTGCTCGTGGGCACGGCGATCTGGGCGGCGCGACTGGCGCCGGAGGGCATGCCCGGCGACACCGTGCTGCCACGCTTCGTCATCGAGCACCTGCCGACGGGGCTCGCGGGCCTGATGGTGGCCGGCATCCTGGCGGCGGCGATGAGCACGCAAAGCAGCGCCATCAGCGCGCTCGCCTCGTCGATGACACATGACCTGTATGCCTCGATCACCGGTCGCACCGAGCCGGGGCACCTGCTCGCAGTGGGACGCGCATTCTCGATGGTGTGGGGCCTCGCGCTCATCGTCGGGGCGCTCGCCTTCGCCGGCAGCACGACCAGCCACGGCACGCCGGTGGTGGTGCTCGCACTCTCGATCGCATCGGTGACCTACGGGGCGTTGCTGGGGGCGTACCTGCTCGCCGGGGCCGGTCCCCGGCCCGATGGACGCGCGGTGATGATCGGCGTCGGTGCGACGGTGGCCATCATGCTCGTCATCCTTTTCGCCGCACGCATGGCCACGTGGCCCGGGCTCGCCTGGCTCGCGCCGGTCGGCCGGCTGGCATGGCCGTGGTACGTTCCGCTCGGGACGGCGATCTGCCTCCTGACCGGATGGGCGGCGTCGTGGCGCCCGGGCCCGGGAAATCGAGCAGCTCAAGGAGTGCGCGCATGATCGTGATCGGCGCCGATGCCGGCGGCACGAAGACCGCCGCCGCGGTGTGGCAGGACGGCGAACTGGTGGCCCAGGGCAGCGGCGCGCCTGGTGCCGTACGACCGGGGCGTGCGCTGGCGGCGGCTTCGGCAATCATCGACGCGTGCCGACAGGCGCTGAGCGCCACACGGCTGGCGCACGGCGACACGCTCGTGGTCGGGGCGGCGGGCGTGGGCCGGCCGACGGAACGCGAGGAGCTCGCCCAGGCATTGCGTTCCGAGGGGCTCTGCGATCGGGTGGTGGTCGTGACCGACATCGAGCTGGTGCTCGCGGCCGCATTCGATCACGGACCCGGGATCGCGCTGGCGGTCGGTACGGGCAGCATCGCGGTGTCGCGGAGCGTAGATGGTACCCTGCTCCGCAGCGGTGGCCATGGCTGGCAGATGGGGGACGAGGGCAGCGGCTACGCCATCGGGCGCGCGGCGCTCGCCGCGGTCAGCCGCGCGCAGGACGGCCGCGGTCCGGCGACGGCGCTCAGCGCCCTGCTGCCCGGCGCGGCGCGCGTGCCCGACTTCGATGCGCTGGTGTCGTGGACCACGACCGCCACGCCCGCGCAACTGGCATCCCTGGCGCCCGCGGTGCTGGGCGCCACGAACGACGAGGTGGCGAACGGCATCGTGGCCGCGGCCGCGGACGACCTCGCCGCGCTCGTCATCAACCTCAGGTCACGCGCACCGCAACCCGACCGGGCGCCGGTGGCGTACGCGGGCAGCCTGCTCGCGCAGGCGCCCTTTCGCGCCAAGGTCACGGCGGCCCTCATGGCCGCCGGTGGCGTCGAAGTGCGCGATGGCGTGGTGGAACCGCTGGACGGGGTGCCTCGGCTCGTACGCTGAGGGCTAGTGGCTCTCGCGCCGCAGCCGGCTGTTGCGATAGCCGTAGAAGAAGTAGAGCGCGAGGCCGAGCAGCAGCCAGATGCCGAACCGCTCCCAGGCATGCAGCGGCAGGCCCTTCATGACATAGATGCACGCCGCCGCGCCGGCCAGCGAGACGAACCCGATGAACGGCACGCGGAATGGCCTCGGCCGGTCGGGATCGATGCGGCGCAGCACCAGCACGCCGATGCACACGATCGCGAACGCCGCCAACGTGCCGATGTTGGTGAGGTCGTAGATCTCGTTCTCGTCGGCGAAGAGCGCACCCAGGCCCACCACCGCGCCCGTGACCATGGTGCTGGTGAGCGGCGTGCGGGTGCGCGGGCTCACCCGCGCGGCCCACGCCGGCATGAGCCCGTCGCGGGCCATCGCCATGAAGATGCGGGGCTGGCCGTACTGGAACACCAGCAGCACCGCCGTGAGCGCCACCACCGCCCCCGCCGAAACGATCCAGCTCGCCCGCTCGAGGCCCGCCACCTGCAGCGCACGCGCGAGCGGATCCGAGGCGCGCAACTGCTCGTAGGGCACGAGGCCCGTCGCGACCCAGCCGACGATCACGTAGATGAGCGTGCAGAGCGCCAGACCGCCCAGGATCCCGATGGGCATGTTGCGCTGCGGGTTCACCGTCTCCTCGGCCGCCGTGGAGATGGCGTCGAACCCGATGTAGGCGAAGAAGACGATGGCCGCGCCCTGGTGGATGCCGGTCCAGCCGTTGGGCGCGAACGGCGTGTAGTTGGCCGGATCGATGTGCTGCGCACCGACGATCACGAAGAGCGCCAGCACGGCGAGTTTCACCAGCACCATGATGTTGTTGGCGCGGATGCTCTCGCGCACGCCCATCGCGAGCAGCGAAGTGACGAGCATCACGATGAGGAACGCGGGGACGTTGAGCAGGATCGGGATGCCGGCCACGCGCGGGGCCGATTGCAGCAGGCCGTGTATCTCGGGATTGCTGCTGAGCAGCGCCGTGCGATAGCCGTGCGTGAGCCACCCCGGCAGGTCGATGCCGAAGCCCGAGAGCAGCGAATTGAAGTAGCCGCTCCAGGCGATCGCGACGGCGACGTTGCCCACCGCGTACTCGAGGATCAGGTCCCAGCCGATGATCCACGCCACCAGCTCGCCCAGCGTGGCGTAGGCGTAGGCGTAGGCACTGCCGGCCTGCGGGATCATCGAGGCCAGCTCCGCGTAGCACAGCGCCGCGAGGCCGCAGACCACGCCAAGCAGCAGGAAGGACACCACCAGCGCGGGGCCTGCGCCGTAGCGCACCACCTGACCGCCCGGGAGCACCTCGCCCGCCGCCGCGGTGCCGATGGACGAGAAGATGCCGGCGCCGATCACGGCCCCGACGGAGAGGAAGATGAGGTCCTTGGCCCCGAGCGCCCGTCGCAGCGTGTGCGGGTCGTCGGAGGGGGCGCGTTCGCTTTCGATCGCCTTGCGCTGGAAGAGCTGGTTCACGCCCGCTCCGGTTGGCCGTTCACTTGGTCGGTAGCTCGAACCCCATCGTCACCGTGCCCTGCACCGCGGCGCCCGAGGGATCGCGTGCGGGCTTGAAGCGGAAGGTCAGCATGACCTCGCGGAAGTACTGCAGGTAGCCGGCGTCGCCGATCGGCGGCTCGACCGCGATGCGATCCACGCGGCCGTCGGGCCGCACCCAGAATGTGACGTCCACATGGCGCCCGCGGAGCGACTTGGGCGTCTGCCCGAAGGGCAGCGCGCCGGCGCTCCACACCGGTGGGGTGATGCTGCCGCCCGCCCCGCCCGTCCCGGGCCCGGCACCAGGGCCCGTCCCGGTCCCGATGCCCCCACCCGTGCCTCCGCCGGCGCCCCCACCGGTGCCGGGTCCTGCTCCCGAACCCGAATCGTTGCCCGCACCCGTGTCGCGCGTGGCGGTGGGCGTGGACGACGTCGGAGTGGAATCGGGAACCGGTTGCGCCTCCACGACGGGCGGCGGAACCGGGGGTGTCACGACGGCCGGCTTCTCTTCCGGCACGACCACCGGCGGCGTTTCGGGTGGTGGCGGCGGAAGTATAAAGACCACCGGTGGACGCCCGCCATCGCCGCCACCGCCTCCACCTCCCCCGCCGCCGCTACCCTGCCCGCTCGGGTCGCCGGCCGCCGGCACCGGCTCCCACAACGCCTGACCGGCCCGGACGGCGAACAGCACCAGCAGCAGGTGCGCCGCCACCGAAAGCGCCACGCTCGCGGCGCGGCTCCGATCAAGCGGCGGAGCGATGCTGAAGGTTCGGTTCGGAGGCTTCGTCACGCGGGGCCGCGTCGGCTTGGTCGGGGAAAGGGACGAAAAGTACACGCGGGTCCGCACATGGTGCGGACCCGCGCGACTGCGCCGGCAATGCCGTCCGGCTCAGCGATACGCTTCCTTCGGCGTGAAGCCGATGATCTGGATGCCCGCACCCTTCGCGACGTCCATCGCCTCGACCACGTCCTGGTACTTCCGGTTCAGGCCCGGCTTGACGAAGAGCAGCTTCGCCGGGCGCGGATCGAAGATCGCGTGCAGCTGCGTGTCGAGCTGGTCCTTCGGCACCGGCTGCTGGTTGATGGCGTAACTGCCGTCATCGCCCAGCTCGAGCACGATCTGGTTCGACGACTCCGACTTGGCCTGCTGCGGCGGGGTCGGGGGCGCCACCTGCACGCTGATCGTGGTGCGGCTCAGCGGCTGCGAGATCATGAAGATGATCAGCAGCACCAGGAGGATGTCGATCATCGGCACGACGTTCGGCTCGGCGCTCAGGCCGCGACCACCGCCAACGGACATGCCCATGCTACTTGCCCTCCTTCGTGTCGGTGCCGACGAGGCCCTGCAGCAGGTTCGCCTGCCGGTCGGTGACGGCCGCGATCACGCGGACGCCGGCCTTCCGCGCCGTCTCGACGGCGTCCTGCACCTTGCCGTACTGCAGCTGGTTGTCGGCCTTGAGGTAGAGGATCTTGTCCTCCGTCCGGTTCTCGTAGCGCGCGCGCAGCTGGTCCTCGAGCGAGCCCGCCGCCACCGGGCGGGCGTCGATGAAGTAGTTGCCCGCTTCATCGATGCCCAGGATCACTTCGTTCTCCCCTTCGGGGTCAGGATCGAGGTTGGCCCCCTTGGGCATCGTGGCCTTGAAGCCGGCCGAGATGAGGGGCGTCACGATCATGAAGATGATGAGCAGCACCAGCATGATGTCGATCATCGGCACCACGTTCGGCTCCGACTTGACGTTGGTCTGGCCGGCGCTGTCGACTGCCATGCTCATAGGTCCCTACCGCCTTTCCGGGCGTGAGATGGAGGTCGAGCTCAGCCGGAGATCTGCCCGCTGCCCGTGACCGCCTTCTGCGCCTGGAACTCCTTCGTGAAGATCGAGCGGCCGAACTCGCTGCCCACGCTCTTGATGAGGTAGTCGATCAGCTCCTTCGACGTGTACGTCATCTCGACCGTCAGGTTCTCGATCTTGGTGGAGAAGTAGTTGTAGGCCCACACCGCGGGGATGGCGACCATGAGGCCGAAGGCCGTCGTGATCAGCGCCTCGGCGATACCGGCCGAGATGCCCGCGAGGCCGCCCGACGCGCCCTGCTGGGCCATGCCGGTGAAGGCGTTCACGATGCCCATCGTGGTGCCGAGGAGGCCGACGAACGGCGCCGTGGCACCGACGGTGGCCAGCACGCCCAGGCCGCGCTTGAACTCGGACAGGGTGATCAGCATCTGGCGCTCCACCGCGCGCTCGGCCGAGTTGATGTCGGCGGAGGTGATGGTGGCGCGGTCACGCAGGAGCGGCTTCACCTCGCCAAGCGCGCCACCGAGCACGCGGGCGACGTGGCCGATCTTGTTCTTCTCGGCCAGGGAGATGGCCTGGTCCAGGTTCTCCTCCTGGATGGAGCGGGAGAACTGCGGGGCGAACTTCCGGGTCTCGCGCTGGGCCCGCTGGAACTGAACGAACTTGGTGATCATGATGGTCAGCGACCAGATGGACATGAACGCCAGGACTATGACGATGCCCTTGGCGAAGTAGCCCATTTGGGACCAGAGATCGAGAAGACTTACGCTCATGTTGTAGTGCCTC
>JBJMOZ010000036.1:0-4174 GCA_045803465.1 Gemmatimonadales bacterium
CGGCACGCACGTCCACGGCGATCGGACCGAGTGCGCCGTCGAGCACGTGCCGCGTGAGGGTCGGGGTCGCCATCACTGCACCGCCGGCTCGAGCAGCTCGAGTTCGCCGGCGCCCGCATCGAGCCGGGCGCGCACGCCCAGCGGAAGGGTCCACTGGTCGGGAATGTGCCCGATGGGGAAGCCATAGGCCACTGGGATGGCGAGCGGTCCGAAGTACTGCAGCAGCACCTCGTCGAAACCGAAGACGCCGTCTCCCATTTCGCGCTTCAATTCGGTGAATCGGCCCACCGCGACGCCCGCCAACCGCGCCAGTGCACCGACGGCGCGCAGGTGGGCGAGCATCCGATCCACCCGATACAGCGGCTCGCCGACATCCTCCAGGAAGAGGATGGCGCCGTCAAGATCGGGGAAGAACGGGGTGCCGATCAGGCATTGCAGCAGCGTCAGGTTGCCGCCGAACAGCGGGCCCTCCGCGACGCCCGGAATCAGCGGGACGATTCGGTGTTCTCTGGGTACCAACACATCCGCCGCGCGAAGTCGTTCCAAGCGGCCGCCCGGCATGGCCGTGGCGACGACGCGCTCGAAGTGCCGACGACTGAACCCCGGCATCTCGGCGCGGGCGGTGGGACCGTGGAACGTCACCACGCCGGTGGTGGCCGTGATGCCATTCAGCAACGCCGTGATGTCGGAGTAGCCGATGACGGGCTTGGGCCGACGCCGCACCGCCTCCATGTCCACTGCGTCCAGGATGCGCGTCATGCCGTAGCCGCCACGGATGCACCAGAGGCCGTCGATGCGATCGTCGCCGAGGGCCGCGTTCAGGTCGGCGAGCCGCGCATCGTCGGTGCCCGCGAGATACCCCGCGCGCTCGCGCAGGTGTCGCCCGGGTACCGGTTCCCAGCCCAGCGCACGACACAACTCGTCGGCGCGGGTGAAGTCGTCGAGCTCGAGGCAAGGCGCCGACGGCGCCACGATGGCCACGCGCGCCCCCGGGGCGAGTCGCGGAGGACGAATGAAGGCTTTTGACCGTGTCATGGGCGTCAATATAGATTCCCCCCGGCAACATTCGCGGAGCAATGCACTGCGCGCTTCCCAGCCCACGCTGCTCGTCGCCGGACGGGTCATCACCACCTCGCGCGATGCGATGGTGGCCGAATGGACCCAGCGACTCGGCGATCGTCTCGCTGCTTCCCCCACCGTAGGCCGTGGCCACCTCGTATACCAGTTCGGGCTGCTGGTCGAGCTGATCGGCGGCACCGTCGGACCCTACCGTCGCGAGGTGGTGCCCATCTGGAACCGCGCGATGGAGGTCTACGGCCGCACGGCGTCGTTGCGCGGCCTGGCGGCGGGCGACGTGGTGGAGGAGCTGCAGCACCTGCGCGAAATCCTCACGCTGCACCTCGCGCCCGAGCTGGCCCGCATGCGGCAGCGGCAGGCGATGGCCGTCATCCTCCGCCTCAATCGCATCTTCGACCGCGGCCTCGCCCTCGCGGTGGTGGGCTACACCGACGCGCTCGTCGCCACGATCTTCGCCCAGAATGGCGTGCCGCCGGCCGACGTGCACCTCGACGTGGCCGACATGGCGCGCCAGACGGCCTCGCTCGCCGAGGAACTCGCGTTCGTCACGCGCCGCCACTGAGCGGCGCCATTGCCATGCTGCCGGCCCTGCTCGCGGCCCTGCCCTGGGCCGCGCCCTTCGTCGCGATTCCGCGCCTCGCGAGCGCTTCGCCCAACCTGACCGACGTGGCGCCGGAGGACGGCGTGCCGGTGAGCGTGATCATCCCCGCCCGCAACGAGTCCGCGCAGATCGAGACCGTGGTGCGTTCGGTGCTCGCCTCGACCTACCAGCCGCTCGAGGTGCTGGTGGTGGACGATCGCTCCACCGACGATACCGCGGCGCGCGTGGAGACGATGGCCCGCGACAATGCACGGCTCCGCCTGCTGCGCGGCGAGCCGTTGCCTGCGGGCTGGTACGGAAAGCCGTGGGCGTGCCGCCAGGGTGCGGAGGCCGCCACGGGCGACATCCTGGTCTTCACCGACGCCGACACCATGCACGATCCCGCGCTGCTGGGTCACGCCGTCGCGATGCTGCGCCGTGAACGGGCCGACCTGCTGACGCTCTCGCCGAAGCAGGTCGTGGCGTCGTTCTGGGAACGGCTCATCATGCCGCAGGTCTGGCTCATGCTTGGCTTGCGCTACCATCCCGCGCGCGTCAACGGGCGCACCGACCCGCGCGACGTGATCGCCAACGGCCAGTTCCTCATGTTCCCGCGCGCCGCCTACGACGCGATGGGCAAGCACGACATCGTGCGGGGCGAGGTGGCCGAAGACCTCGCGTTCGCGCAACACGTCGTGCGGCAGGGCCGCCGCCTGCGTTTCGTGTTCGCCCAGACGCTGATGGAAACCCGGATGTACCAGAGTCTCGGCCAGCTGGTCGAGGGCTGGTCGAAGAACCTCTACCTCGGCTCGCGGCTCAGCTATCCGGGCCAGCCGCTGCTGCAGGCCGTGGCACCCCTGATGATCATGGCGGCGCTCCTGTTCTGGCTGCTGCCGCCCATCGGACTGCTCGCGGCCGTCACGGGCGCGGCACCGGCGCTGCTCGGCTGGGCGAGCCTCGCGACGAGCTTGAGCCTCTGCTTCTGGGCACTGATCAGTTTCGGAATGGGCGCGCCGATGTGGTACGGCCTGCTCTACCCGCTCGGCGCAGGGGCCACGCTCTGCATCCTGCTGCGATCGATGGTGCGTGGGGCGCGAAAGGTGGAGTGGCGCGGGCGGGTCTACGACGAAGTCACGTCCTCCGTGCGGGAACCGGGCGCCCCAGGCGCCTCAGGGGAGGCGCTCCGCACGTAGCTCCTGCGCGGCGATGGTGGCCGTCCTGATGCGCCCATCGGGCAGCAGCGCGCACTCGATCTCCACCTTGCCCACCTGCACCGTCGCCCCGTCGCCGCTGAACGACACCGTGGCATCGGCCGTGTGCCCACCGGCGAGGGCGAACATTGCCACCGGCACCGGCCCCGACGACTTGGGTTGCAGCTTGCGCGCCTCGTCCAGCACCAGCTCGATGGTAGCGAACGACAGATTGAGATAGGGCATCGCGCCCTTCCGCGTCGCGTAGAGGCGCGTCATCAGTCCGCCGTTCGTGACGGCGTCGATCGCGACGCTGTCGTCCTTGAAGATGAGTCGCGCCTCCTGGATGATGCGCGGCTTGTGCTTCTCCGACTCGGGCGCCTCCTTCTCCGTCACCTCCATCAGCACCACGCCGCTCTCCGGCCCGCGGATCACCGACCACACCTCGTACTGCGACCGGGGCTGCTTCCTGATCTCGAGCGTGCCCGACCACTTGGGTGTGCCGCGCTCGAAGCGCTCGATGGCGACGGTGTCGGCGCGGCGCAGCACGGCGAAGCCCTCCTGCTGGGCCGAGAGGGTCGTGCAGACGGCGGACAGGGCACCGACGGAGACCAGCACGTACAGGGACCGCATCGAGTTCCTCGGAAGCAGGGTGAAGAGGCGGGGAAGTCTTACCCGGAAGCGGGCCGAACGGAACCCGGCGTTCCCCGAGGCACCCCCGGGGCGGAATTGATGACGGCCAAGCCGGGCCGAGGCCACACAGTCGTCCATCCCAAGCCGGATGGACCATGTCGCTTGCCGCCCTGCTGCCCCGCGTCCGACGCGCACTAGACCTGCGGCTGCTGGTGCGGCCGCTGCTGCATGACACCCGCTGGGAACGGCTGGACGCCGGGACGCTCGACCCGGACGGCAGCGCGGGCGTGGTGTCGGGTGGCGCGTGGCAGTCGCAGCATGGCCTGCCCTGGATCACGCTCGAGGCACGCGACGCGGGGCACGCCGCGCGGCTCGTGGCGCGCGCCTGCGCGGCGGCGGGTCGACCGGCGGGCATCCTCTGCCTCGACGTGGCGCGGCGGCGGCTGGCCATCGTGGCCGCGACCCCCGAGGCACCGGGCCTCACCATTGCGCTCGAGCGGCCCGATGCCGTGGCGCTTGCCGTATTGGAGCGACTGCCGGCCCTCCGCGACGCCGACGCCCTCGACGCGCTTGCGCGCCTCGCCGACGCGGTGGCCATCGAACCGCTCGGCACGCGGTTCTTCCGGCAGTTTCGCCGCGTGTTCACCCGGTTCACCGAGGCGCTGCCGCCCGGCCCCTCCGCGGCCGATCGCCA
>JBJMOZ010000074.1:0-3697 GCA_045803465.1 Gemmatimonadales bacterium
TGGCGCCGCCGGCATCGGCGAGAGCAGCGCGGGCGCGGTGACCGGCGCCGCCAGGACGAGCGGCCGCATGGCGACCGGTGGTGTCGTGCTCAACGGTGACGACGCGGCGGGCGGCATGGGCGCCATGCTCGTGGGTGTGCGTGGCGTCGAGAGCGGCGGTGGAAGCGTGTCGATGAACGGCTTCACCGCGGGCGGCGCCGTGATCGCAGGCGGCACCGAGACGGGCGGCGCTGCCGGCGCCGGGCCGCTCGGTGCGCCTGGCCGCACGGCACCGACCGGAGAGGGCGGCGTCGTACGCTGCGTCGCCGACGGCGGCTTCGTCGCCGGCGATTGACCCGTGCGCGCGGGCGAGGACTCCAGCCGCTGACGGAGCTGCGCGCGTGAACCGCCAACGCCCGGGATGCCGAAACGCCAGGCGACGACCGCAACGCTCAGACCCAGCGCGACCGCCACGCCGACACCGACGAGGCGCTTGCTCGGCACGAGCTTGCCGACGCCGAGCGAGCTGAGACCGAATCGTGGCGATGAGTCCGCCGAGGCGTGAAGCGAAGGCTCGAGGTCCTCCAGCGGCGTTGCCGCCGGCGTCGTGGCAGCGCCGGTGCCGCTGCCGGTGCTGGCGCCGCGGGCGCCGCCGCCGCCGGCACCGTTGCCACCGCCGCCGAAGAGCCGCAGCTTGCCGCGCAGGAAGCCGAGCGTGCGCTGCACCATCCCACGGGGCGCCTCGTTCGCCGTCTCCTCGCCGTAGTAATGCGTGTAGTAGTGCGTGTACGTGTAGCCCGAGATCTCCGTCTGCAGATCGTTGAGCACGATGCCCCAGACCTTCGCGCGCGCGCTCTCGAGATGGGCTTTCGCGCGCTTGAGCACCAGCCGGCCGACCTTGCCCGCCTGGTAGACGAGCAGAACGCCGTCGACTTGGCCGGCCACGATCGCGGAATCCGTCACCGGCAGGATGGGCGGCGTATCGATGAGGACGATGTCGTACTCGGCGCTCACGGCCTGGATGAAGTCGCGCATGGCCGCCGTCGACAGGAGCTCCGAGGGGTTGCCCGGAATGGGACCGGCCTCGATGATGTGGAGATTGTCGAGACCGGGCGAGGCCATGATGTCTTCCATCTCGAACCGGCCCATCAGGATGTCGGCCACGCCCCGCACGCAGTCGCGCCACTGGGCGTTGCCGACGAGGATGTCCGAGAGCCCCGGCTCGCGCGGAATTCCGAAGAAGCGGTGGATCGACGGCCGGCGCATGTTCGCGCCGACGAGCAGCGTCTTCTGCCCGCTCTGCGCCATCGTGAGCGCGAGGTTCACGATGGTCGTCGTCTTGCCCTCCTGCAGGGTCGGGCTCGTGACGAGGAGCACCTTGCCGCCGCGCTCCATGCGCTGGAACTGGATGTTCGTGCGCAGCGTGCGATACGCCTCGGCCACCGGCGACTTGGGGTCGAAGTGCGTGATGAGCAGCGAGTGACTCTGCAATGCTTCGGGATCCATCTGGGCCAGCGCGGGCCGCCGCTCGATGAGCCGGTCCATCATCTCGCGGTGGTCGATGTGAGGGACGATGCCGAGCACCTTGAGGTCGAGATAGGACTCCACATCCTCGATGGTCCCGATGGACGTGTCGAGCGTCTCCTGCACGAAGGCCAGCACGAGACCGAGCATGAGTCCCAGCAGCGCGCCGACCACCATCGTGTTGAACGTGTTGCTGCCGATCGGGTTGCTCGGATCCGTGGCCGGGCGGACGAGCGCGACTTCCTCGACGCCCTCCGACTCCTTGATGAGCGCTTCCTGGTGCTTCGTCTTGAGCAGCGTCAGCAGGTCGTCGTTGACCTTGGCGTCGCGCTGCAGCCGCTGCAGTCCGAGCTCGACGGCGGGGACCTCCCGGTTCTTCTGCATGAGCTCGGCCATCTGGCGGTCGAGGATGTCCTCGCGGTTCTTCAGCATGGCGACCTGGGCACCGAGCTCACGGCGCATCTCGAACCGGACCTCGCGCAGACGCTCGTCGATGGCCTGCAGTCGCGGATGCTTGTTGGTCGCCTCCAGCGCGAGCTGGGTGCGCTCCATGGTGAGCTCGGTCTGGGCCGTCTGCAGGCGCAGCAGGGCGGGATTGGACGATTCCACGTAGACCCGCTCGGTCATGCTCGACGGATCGGTGCGCGCCAGCCGCGCCTGCAGCTGCTCGAGCTCCGTCCGCTGCTGCCGCGCCTTCTCCATGTCGCCGCGGACCTGCGTGAAGAGCGAGAGCAGCACCGTCGACTCTGCCCCCGGCGAGATGACCCGGTTCGCGTCGCGGAACGCCCACAGCTCCTCTTCCGCCCGCTTGACGCGCCCCTCGACCTCCTTGAGCTGCGCCTCGATGAATTTCCGCGCCTCCGTCAGCCGCGAGTTGCGGTTCTGCTTGTTGTGATCGCGGTAGACCTCGGCCACGGTGTTGGCCAGGTCACGAGCTTCGCGCGGATTGGCGGAGGTCGCCGTGATCTCGAGGATGCTGGTGCTCGGAACGCGGTTGGTCTTGATCTTCGCGCCCAGTGTGTCGAGCATCTGCTGGTAGCTCTTCGACTCGCGCACGGCGCTCTCGCCGGCGCCCTGCGGCAGCCGCCCCATCCGTCGGGCGACTTCCTCCAGCACGGGATAGCTCTTGATCAGCGTGGCCTGCGTCTCGATGTTGTCCGAGCTCGAGTAGGACAGCACCTCGACGAGGAGACCCGAGAGGTTGGTCGACTGCTCGAACTTCACGGTGGCCGTTGCCTGGTAGACCGGAACCTTCTGGCGCGCGAGCCACAGGCTGATGAGCATCGTCACGACGGTGGTGGCGATGATCCACACCCGCCGCCGGCGGATGATCAGCCAGTAGTCACGGAGGTTCATCTCGTATTGCGCCATGGCCTAGGCTCTCACCGACGATCGTCGCCGACAGGACCGGTGATATAGAGGAAGGGCGCCTCCGACAGGTCGATGACCTTCTGAGTGCCGGAGCGCTGGCCTCGCGCGTCGGTGAGGATCTCCACCTGCGGCCGGAGCGGATGGTTGCGGTTCACAGCGATGACACGACCGACTTCCTCGGTGTTGAGCCGCACGATGGTGCCGGGCGGGAACACCGAGATCTCCGAGAGCAGCACCTTGATGAGTGGCGAGGGAAACTGGTCGTTGCGCGTCTTGACGATGTCGCGGATGGCCTCGTGCGGCCGCAGCCGTGGCCGCGACGACGGCGGCACCGTCATGGCGGTGTACGTGTCGACGAGACCGATGATCTTGGCGTCCGGAGCGATGCCGCCACCCTGCAGCGCCCGCGGAAACCCCTGGCCCTGCTCGCGCTCGTGGTGATCGAGGATCGACTCCACGATGCGCGCGTCCGGCGGCGACCAGCGCTGCACGATATCCGCCGAGAGCTTCGGGTGCGAGCGATAGGTCGCCAGCTCGTTGCCGGACAGCGAATCCGCGCGCTCGATCAGATCCGCTGGCAGCTGCCACAATCCGACATCGAAGAGCGCGGCCGCCTGGCCGAGTGGCAGCAGCCGCGCCGCGTCGTACCCGAGATTGACGCCGAGCCGCAGCGACAGCACGCACACGCGTGCCTGGTGGAAGGCGATGTAGTCGACGCCGGGGGGCGCGGCGGGATTGTTGGCGACCCAGAACAGGTCCGGGGACCGCATGAGCGAGGCAGTGATGCGGTCCACGAGACTCTCGAGCCGCGTCCACACGAACC
>JBJMOZ010000137.1:0-5646 GCA_045803465.1 Gemmatimonadales bacterium
CGAGGAACGGCGCCACGTGCACGACGCGCTCGCTCTGATCGATGCCCAGCTTTGAATTGCCGTACGCCACGTCGGCGACACCCAACACACCAGGAATCCACGTGACGTCGGTACCCGTCGCGGGGAGATGAAACTGCGGCACCCCCGGCGGCACCGCGGGGGGACCGGCGGCCGGATCGGTCACCGGCGGCACCGCGGACGACGCCGCCGATGTCATCCTCGTCGCTGCGGCGACGGGCTGCCCTGCCCCGGGAGACAGCTTCCGGATCTGCTCGCGCGTCAGCGGCCCGGCGAGGTACGACATCGTCCATCGCGTCTGAAACACCTCGGGCGTGCTCTCATGCACGCTGTGCAACAGGAAGGTGCGCTTGCCGAGTCCCGCGATGAGCTGTTCCATCGCGTTGCGGTCGAATCGTCCGGACTGCGTCACGCCCTCGAGACCTTCCATCACACGCGCCTTGTCGCGCTCGGCCTGCAGGCGGCCCAGGAACCAGGTGCCGGCATTCGATAGTGCCTTGTAGTCCAGGTCGGCGGGATTCTGGGTCGACAGCACCACGCCCAGGCCGAATGCTCGCGCCTGCTTCAAAAGGGTCAGAAAGGGCGGCTTCGACGCGGGATTCGCCACCGGCGGCAGATAGCCCGCGACCTCGTCCATGTAGAGGATGGCGCGGAGCGTTCCCGTGCCCGGCTGCTGCCGCATCCAGCCGATGAGATCGTTGAGCAGCATGGTCACGAAGAACATCCGTTCCTGATCGCCGAGATGCGCGATCGAGAGCACCGAGACGCGCGGCTTGCCCGACTCCGTGAACAGCAGGCGCGAGGCGTCGAGCGGCACGCCCTGCATCCACGCCTCGAACCCCGGGGCGGCGAGCAGGTTGTTCAGCTGCATGGCGAAGCCGAAGCGCTCCTTCTTCGGGAACACCTGCTCCAGGGCCATCACGCCGATCGTCTCGAATGGCGGGTCCTGCACCTGCGCGATGAGGCGTGCGAGGTCGAGGTCCGTTCCTGCCGCCCAGGCACGCTGCAACACGTTTGCGAGCAGGATGTGCTCACGGCTCGTGAGCGGGTCGACCTCCATGCCGATGAGCGCGAGCACGCTCGTCGCGGTGGTCTGCACGCGCTCGCGGAAGAGGTCGGCATCGGTGCGGATGGCTTCGGGCGGCACCGCGAACGAGCGCAGCACGGCGATCGGCGTGCCCGCCGTGCTGCCTGGGGTGTAGATGGCGAATTCCGCGGCGTCGCGCAGCTTCGCGATGCGCTCCACGCCCTGGTCCCATTCCGCCATGCCCTTGCGCCAGAACTCCGCCTGCTGCGTCGCGTAATCGGCCGCCGACAGGCCCTTGTTCTCCGCCTCGGTCCGGTTCACCCATGGCTCGAGATCGGCGCCCTTCAGGTCGGGAAACGAGAGCAGCAGGTTGCCGAGATCGCCCTTGGGGTCGATGGCGATGACGGGGATGCGATCGATCGCCGCCTCCTCGATCAGGTCGATGCCCAGGCCGGTCTTGCCGCTGCCCGTCATGCCGATGATGACGGCATGCGTGGTGAGGTCCTTCGAGTCGTACAGGACCAGGTCGTCCGTGAGGGCGCCCGCGCCCATGTCGTAGCGCTTGCCGAGGTAGAAGGCGCCAAGCTTTTCGTAGTCGGTCATGTGCGGCTCATCCTGATGTGTGGCATGGCGGGGGAACGAAGCAGAGCGGCGAGCGCGAGCAGCACCCAGAGCGCCGCCGTCCAGTACGGCGACCCCATGCTCACGTGATCGAAGAAGGCGCCGGCCCACACGGGGCCGACGATGAGGGCCAGGCTCTGCAGGGACTGCACGGCACCGAGCGCCGCGCCCTGCTCCGCCTGGCCGACGTTGAGCGAGACGAGGCCCGTGAGCGTCGGCGTCGCGAGGCCACCACCGGCGGCGACCAGGGCCAGCGCGGCGTAGAGCAGCGGGACCGTCGGCACGAAGGCGACGGCGAAGTACCCGATGATCATGATCACGAGGCCCGTGACCGCCAGGCTGCGCTCGCTGTGCGACGACGTCAGGTGGCGGAGCAGCACTCCCTGCACCAGCAGGCCCATCACGCCGATGAACGAGAAGATCAGCGCATTCTCGGAGGGTCCGAGGTGGAAGCGTCCCGCCGTGAAGACGGCGAAGTTGGTGCGCAGCTCCGCGCCGGCGAATCCCTGGGCGAACACGGCGAGCAGCAGCAGGCGCAGCGCGGGCTGCGCCAGCGCGGCCGCGACCGGCCGCAGCGGATTGAGATCGCGCAGCGTGAGCGGTGTCGCATTGCGCCGCTCGGGGGGCAGCGATTCGGGCAGCACGAAGATGCCGAACAACGCGGTGACCATCGCCATCGCCCCCGCGGCGAAGGCGGGGGCGGCGAGACTGATGTGGCTCAGCACCCCGCCGAGCGCCGGCCCGATGATGAAGCCGAGCCCGAAGGCCGCGCCGATGAGGCCGAAGTTCTTGGCGCGATCCTCCGGCGCACTCACGTCGGCGATGTAGGCCTGGGCCGCGGTGATGTTGCCGCCGCTCAGCCCGTCGACGATGCGCGCGGCGAACAGGACCCACAGTGCCGTCGCGAGCCCGAAGGCCACGTAGGCGATGCCCGAGCCCAGCACGCTCGCCACCAGCACCGGCCGCCGGCCGACGCGATCGGAGACCCGGCCCAGGAGCGGCGCCGCGACGAACTGCGCCAGCGAATAGGAGAGCGCGAGCAGCCCCACGGCGAGGCCGCTCGGCGTGAACTGTCGTACCAGGAACGGGATCACGGGAAGGAGGATCCCGATGCCCAGCAGATCGAGAAACACCGTCGCGAATATGAATCCCAGGGCGCGACGTGAGGTGCGCGGCGCCCCCGCGACGGATACGTCGTTGGGGGCGCCCACTCAGTAGCCGCTCAGGACGATCTTGCCGATCGTGGTGCCGCTCTCGAGCTGGGAATGCGCCCGCCGCAGCCGCTCGGCGTTCAGCGTGCCATAGCGCTCGGTGACGGTGCTCCGCACGCTGCCCCGCGTCACCTCGCTCGCGACGGAGGTGAGCATCTCGTGCTGACGGATCATGTCCGGCGTCTGGAAGAACGAACGCGTGAACATCGACTCCCAGCTGAACGTCAGGCTCTTCTCCTTGAACGGCCGGAGGTCGTGCGGCACCGTGGTGTCGACCACGGCGCAGATGGCGCCCTGCGGTGCCACGATGCGCGGCAGCAGCGCCATGTACGTGTCGGTGGCGGCCGTCAGGAACACATAGTCCACCTCGCCGTGGCCTCGCTCGGCAAGCTGGGCCGCGAGGTCGCCGCGATGGTCGAGCACGTCGTCCGCACCCATGTCCCGGCACCACGCCACCGTCTCGGGCCGCGAGGCGGTGGCGATCACGGTCGCCTTGCCGAGTGCCTTGGCGAGCTGGATGGCGATCGACCCCAGGCCGCCCGCCCCGCCCACGATGAGCAGCTTGGCGCCGTAGCCTGCGCCCTCGGGCATGCGGAGCCGGTCGAAAAGGGCTTCCCATGACGTCAGCGACGTGAGCGGCAGTGCGGCGGCGGATTCCCAGTCGAGCCCTGCGGGCGCCCGCGCGACGAGGCGCTCGTCGACCGCCTGGTATTCGCTGTTGCAGCCCGGGCGCTCGCGCTCGCCCGCATAGAACACGCGATCGCCGACGCGGAACAGCCGGCACTCGCTGCCGGCATCGACCACCTCGCCCGCTGCATCCCAGCCAAGAATGACCGGCTTGCCGTCCGTCGCGTGCCGGCGTCGCCGGATCTTGGTGTCCACCGGATTCACGGCGACGGCCCTCACGCGCACGATCAGGTCCCGGAGACCGGGCTCGGGCTCGGGCACCTCGAGATCGACAAGCGACGAAGGAAGGTCGATGTCCTGCGGTTCGTAGTAGCCGACGGCGCGCATGCTCGAACGGGTTGAGGTCCCCGGAATGTGCACCGGCGAGTGGCCACATGGGAGGCGCGGGTCGGGCGCGGGCTGCGGGGTATCTACCAGCAACCAAGCCACCCGACCCCAGGAGTTTCGCCATGCCGGCCCTCAATATTCCCGATGCCATCACGGCCACGAATCGCGCCTTCATGGCTGCCTTCGAGAAGGGCGACGCCGCGGCGGCCGCCGAGACCTATTCCGCCGAAGGGCAGATCCTGCCGCCGCATCAGGAGCCCATGACCGGGCACGACGCGATCCGCGCCTTCTGGCAGGGCGCCATGGACATGGGCGTCAAGCGGGTCCTGCTCGAGACGGTGGAGTTCTCGCAGATGGGCGAGATCGCCGTCGAGATCGGCCGCTACACGCTCTCGGGCAGCGAGATGCCGGTGCTCGATTCGGGGAAGTACGCGGTGGTCTGGAAGCGGGAGGGCGACGCCTGGCGCTGGCACCGTGACATCTGGAACAGCAGCCGGCCGCTCGCCTGAGCGATCGGCCCGCGTCGCATCACGAGCCGAATGACGTCGCCGACGGACGGCGGCGCGCCCAGAATCTGGGAAGAAAACGCGGTACGCGCTTCTGATAGTCGGCGTACGCGGGATACTTGGCCGCCGTGAGCTTCTCGGTGAGATCGGTGCTGCCCTGGAACAGCAGCACGAGCAGTAGCGCCCCGATGGCCGACCAGTTGAGCCACCGCCCCGTCGCGGCCACGCTGAAGCCATAGTACGCGATCCAGATGGCCTGCTCGGCGGCGAAGTTGGGGCGCCGCGCCACTGCGAAGAGGCCCGTGGTCCGGAAACCGCGCGCATGGTCGCCGGAGAGCGGATCGCCCGCGGCACGTCGCCGTCGTTTCTCGGTCTGGAACTCGTACTGCTGCTGGTCGGCCACCGTCTCGATCGCCAGCAGCAAGAGGAAGAGCAGCGCCACGGCCGCATCGAACCCGTTCAGCGGACGCCGTGCGGGGCCAGCCGCCACGACGGAGGGCACGGTGATGAGCAGCAGCAGGAGCAGCTGGTAGAGGGAGATGAACCCGAAGTTGAACAGCCGCCACACGTGGCGGTTCTGGAATCCCGGCATCGCCCGCACGTGCGCCCAGCGGTAGTCCTCGATGCCCCGCCAGGGCGGCCACGAATAGCCGCCGCGCCGCCAAAAATTGAAGGTGAGCCGAATGGCCCACGCCGTCACGAGCGTCGCCATGAGCACGAGGCGCGCGTCGCATCCGCTCGTCCACGCGAAGTACCACGCGAACACCGCCGGTACGATGCTCCAGAGGCGGTCCACCTGGCTGTAGTTGCCGCTGAGCTCGCTCGCCACGAACGCGAGCAGCGCGAAACCAAGCGCCAACGCCAGGCCGCCCTTCAGCATGGACCACTGCAGCGCATCGAGCGGCGCGTCCTGGCGCAACGCGACGATGGGCAGCACGACGAGGGCGAGCACGAGCAACACGACGGTGCGCAGCATGGCTGGGTCCGCGGCAGGTGAGCGAGCGGCGGAGGTTCGCAGGCGCGGCACGGGTCCGCAAGGGGTGCTCGATTGACGCCGGTGCCCGTCGATGGCAGCGTAGGAGACCCAAACGAGGAGGCCCCATGGTCTCGATTCCGGCCGCCACCGTCGACGAATACCTGGCACAGCTACCGGAGGATCGGCGTGCCGTGGTGTCGGCCGTGCGGAAGATGGTGAAGAAGCACCTGCCGAAGGGTTTTCAGGAGCGAGCCAGCTATGGCATGATCGGCT
>JBJMOZ010000278.1:0-20326 GCA_045803465.1 Gemmatimonadales bacterium
CGTGACCCAGCCCGTGTCCACGCTGTTCATGTGGATGCCGTCGCCCTCATAGTCCTTCGCCGACGTGCGCGTCATCATGTTGAGCGCGGCCTTGGCCATGTTGGTGTGCGGATGCCGCGTCGTCTTCATCCGGCGGTAGAACTGGCCCTCCACGGCCGATACGTTGACGATGTGCTTGTCTCGCTCCGGCGTCCGCAGCATGAGCGGCTTGAGCCGCGCATTGATGAGGAAGGGCGCGATCGCGTTGACCAGCTGCACTTCCATCAGCTCCACGGACGGGACTTCCGCCAGCAGCAGGCGCCACGAGTTGCGACCGCGCAGGTCCACCTGCTGCAGATCCTGGTCGAGGTGGCCTGCGGGAAAGAGATGGTCCTGACCCTCATGCTCCTCTGGCAGCAGCGCGATCTGGGAGAGCGCCGCCGCATGCGTCAGTCCCGGCGTTGCGGACGTGCGCGCCTCCATGGCGCCGAGACCCGCTCCTTCAGCCAGCAGGTGCGGGCCACGCCACCCTTCGTACTCGCCGAGCAGACCGCGCGCGTGCGCAGGAAGCCCCGATGCCGACGCCAGCTCCTGAGCCATCATGTGCCGGTAGAAGCTCGGCGGACGGCGCACGGTCTGGCAGGCGTTGTTGATGATGAAGTCCAGCCGATCACGCGTCTCGACCAGCCGATGGCAGAATGCTTCCACGCTCGGCGTGTGGCGCAGGTCGAGCCCGAAGATCTCCAGCCGGTGTCCCCACGCCTCGAAGTCCGGTTCGCTTGCATAGCGCATCGCGGAGTCGCGTGGAAAGCGGGTCGTGACGATGAGCTGCGCGCCGGCGCGCAACAGCTTCAGGCCGGCCTGATAGCCAATCTTGACTCGCCCTCCCGTGAGCAGCGCCACGCGCCCGCGCAGGTCGGCGAGTTCGGTGCGCTTGCGGAAATTGAAGTCGGCGCAGCCAGGGCAGAGCTGATCGTAGAAGTGGTGGATGGACGAGAAGTCCTGCTTGCAGACGTAGCAGTTCTGCGGCTCGACCGCCTCGCGGAAGTCGGGGTCGCCTTCGACCTCGTCCTGCCGGAAATCGAGTGGCGGGAAGACGTTCGGCGTGTTGAAGACATCCTGCTTCCGCAGCTGACGAATGCCGGTGTCTTGGAGGGCGCCCTCGTCGCGCTCGACGCGGGCGGCCTTGCGGAGGCGGATGGCGGCCTTGACCAGCCGACGGCGTGCCTTGGCATCGGGCGTGAAGACGTGGCCCGCGGCCCGCAGCAGGCGTCGCTGGTCCTCGGCCGAGACATGAGCGAGTAGCGCGCGATCGGCCACGAGCTCTTCGAGGACATCGGCTGCGGCACGTATGCGCTCCGCGAGGGTCGCGCCCTCCGCGAGCTGGAGATGCTGGTCTTGGTTGAGCATCGGGCAAGACTAACGACGCGGCCTCGTCCCGGCTACAATGCGGACCTGATGACCTCCACCCCACCGCATGGCGCGGCGCTGCTGGTGCGCGGCCTCCGCAAGGCATTCGGCGCCACCGTCGCTGTGGCCGACCTCGATCTGGAGGTTCGAACCGGCGAGTGCTTTGGCCTTCTGGGCCCGAACGGCGCCGGCAAGACCACCACGATCGAGATCTGCGAGGGTCTCACGGCACCCGACTCGGGACTGGTGCGTGTGCTCGGACGCACCTGGGCCGAGGACGCCGGCACGCTGCGTCAGCGGCTCGGCATCGCGCTGCAGGAGACACAGTTGTCGGAGAAGCTCACGGTGGAGGAGACGCTCACCCTCTTCCAGAGCTTCTACCACCGCGCCCGCCCCGTCGAGCATGTCATCGCACTCGTGGCGCTGGACGAGAAGCGTCGGGCGCGCGTGGGCACGCTCTCGGGCGGGCAGAAGCAGCGGCTCGCCGTCGCCTGCGCCCTCGTCGGGGATCCCGAGCTTCTCTTTCTCGATGAACCTACGACCGGCCTGGATCCGCAGTCACGCCGGCAGCTCTGGGAGCTGGTGGAGCAGTTCAAGGCTACCGGACGCACCGTGGTCCTCACGACCCACTACATGGACGAGGCCGAGCGGCTCTGCGACCGCATCGCCATCGTGGACCACGGGCGCGTCATCGCGCTCGGCACGCCGCGTGAGCTCATTGCGTCACTGGGCGCGGAGCACATCCTGCACTTCGTGCCGGGCGACGAGATGACGGTCGACGTGGCCAGCCTGAGCGAGCTCGCGGGCGTGCGCCTCGCCCGAAAGGTGGATGGCGGGGTGGAGCTCGCCGTGCGCGCCGTGCATGAAACGGTGCCGGAACTGCTCGCGCACCTCGAGCGGGCGCGCATCCCGCTCGCCGAGCTGCGCACCCACTCGCCTACCCTGGAGGATGTCTTCGTGTCGCTCACCGGCCGGCAGCTGCGCGATGGCTGACGCCCCCGTGACGGCGAAGGAAGTGTTCGCGCGGCCGGCGGTCGCGCCGCGAAGCGGATCGCTCGTACAGCTCACCCTCACGCGGCTGCGCGAAGTGGTCCGGGAACCGGAGGCGGTCTTCTGGACGTTCGTCTTTCCGTTGCTGCTTGCGGCCGGTCTCGCCGTCGCCTTTCGCGCCCGGCCACCCGAGGTGCGCATCGTGGGTGTGCTGCAGGATGCGGAGGATCCCGATCTCGCCGCATCCGCCATCGCCGGTCTCGCCGGTACGGAAGGGCTCGTGCCGCTACCGGTCGACAGTGCCACGGCCATGACGGCGCTCGCCACCGGCAAGATCGACGTGCTGGTCATTCCAAGCCTGTACGGCGTGCAGTACCGCTTCGATCCGACCCGCCCCGAGTCGCGCATCGCGCGACTGCTCACCGACGGTGCCCTGCAACGTTCGGCCGGCCGCATCGATCCCCTCGGCGTGGAGGACGTGCGGGTCTCCGAGCGTGGCGCGCGCTACATCGACTTCTTCATGCCCGGCCTCCTCGGCATGAACCTCATGGGGAGCGGCATCTGGGCCATCGGTTTCAGCATCGTCTCGGCACGGAGCAAGAAGCTCCTGAAGCGACTCGTGGCGACACCCATGTCACGCGCGCAGTTCCTGCTGTCGTTCCTGCTGTCGCGGCTGGTGTTCCTGGTGCTCGAGGTGGTGGTCCTGGTCGGCGTGGCGCACTACGGCTTCGGCGTGCCGCTCCGCGGCCCGCTCGTCGTGCTCGCGCTCATCACGCTGCTCGGCGCGCTCGCGTTCTGTGGCCTGGGCGTGCTCATCGCGGCGAGGCCCCAGACCACCGAGGGGGCGTCGGGCCTGATGAACCTGGCCATGCTGCCGATGTGGGTGTTCTCGGGCGTGTTCTTCGCCTCGAGCCGGTTCCCGGCCGTCATCCAGCCCTTCGTGCAGGCGCTTCCGCTCACGGCGGTGAACGACGCGTTGCGGGCCAACATGCTGGAGGGGGCTGGACTCGGCGCCGTGGCGGGCGAGCTCGGGATCCTCGTGGCGTGGGCCACGGGCACCTTCGCGCTCGCCCTCCGGCTCTTCCGGTGGCGCTAGGCGCTGGCGTCGAGGAAGCTCTTCAGGTCGGGCTCGCTCACCTCGGGCTCGCCGGGCGACACGTTGTCGAGGCGGCCGGCACGCATCCACTGCTCCAGCTCACCCACGAGCTCGAACAGGTGGTCGAAGCTGTCGACTACGAAGAGCAACGGCTGGTAGTGGTCGATCTCGAAGTACTGGTTGACGACCCACTCGAGCTGGATGGGGTAGCGCTGCACCTCGGGCGCGTCGATGCTGTGCGCGATCTCGCCATATGAGCTGAGCAGCCCGCTGCCGTAGACGCGCAGGCCCTTCCCGCCCGGCCCCCGCATCAATCCGAACTCCACGGTGAACCAGAAGAACCGCGACATCGCCTTCAGGATGCTCGTCATCCGGCGCACGCGCTCGCGCTCGTCCGTGATGCCGGAGACGATCTCGACGGCCGTGTGCGCGCAATCGCCGAAGCGCACCAGCGTATCCGCGAAGGCGCGGTCGGTGTGCATCGGCACGTGGCCGGCGATGTCGTGGAAGATGTCGGGTTCAGGCAGGTAGTCGAGCGACGCGGCGTCCCGAATGGTGATCGTCGTCGGGAATTCGCGGTTGCGCAGGCAGTCGAAGAAATGGAACGACGGCACGTAACCGCTCACCGGCTTCGCCTTGAAGCCGGTGAGCGGGCTGAGGAAGCGATTCACGTCGTCGAGGCGCGGCACGCGCTGCGCGTCGAGGCAGAGACTGCCGATCCCCTCGAGGAATCGCTCGTTCGCGTACCGCCGCCAGCGGTCTTCCATGCGTGCGTACAGCCGGCGCCATGCCTCGTGGTTCTCCGGCGTGTACAGGTCGTACGGTTGCTGGATGTACAGCTCACCGTGCGCCTGCGCCCGTTCGATGAACGGTGCCCTGGTCGTGGTCAGGCCCGCACCGGTCGCCGCAGTCGTCATGGCAGAACCCTCCGGCTCAGGACTTCACCTTGTAGCGATAGCCGGTGATGCCCTCGCCCTTGGCATCGAGCGTGAACTCGTGCTTCTGGTCCTTGGCCAGCGCCGGCACCGCGACTTCCTGGGTCGCCACGGCAGCGCCCGCCTTGTCCGTGAACTCGAAGACGAGCGTCTGCGCCTTCGGCGCGAGCGGCTTCGTCGTCTTGGCGTCGAGCGCCTCACGCCCCGTCGCCACGCCGCTCAGGTTCGCACCCGCGGCCGACAGCGTCAGACCGGTCATCGAGACGTGGAATGGCAGCGAGAGAATCTTCTCGCCGACGCCGCTCGCCTTGTCGACCTGCTTGGTGAGCTTGTAGCCGTTGCTGAGCAGCTTGAGCGCGTCCTCGTTGGCCGGCTCGAGGCTGTTGAGCTTCTCGGCGTATTTCACCAGCTGCGCGCCGTCCTTCAGCTGGTAGGCGGAGAAGGCCGCCGCCGTCAGCGCGGTCGTGTTGTTGGGATCGCTCGCCAGCGCGGCCTCGGACTTCTGCAGCGCGGTGGGATAGTCCTTCGCGTTGAACGCCGTCATCACGTCCTTGAGCGCGGTATTCTCGCTCGGTCCGGCCGCCGTCGAGACGCCCGTCTGCGCGTCGAGCGCACGGGCCTTCTCGGTCTGGCCGGTGGCGCGGTAGGCCTGCGCGAGGCCGCGCTTGGCGTCCTGGTCGTTCGGATTGGCCTTCACGTAGCTCTCGAGCATCGGCACCGCCTGTGCCGCCTTGCCCGTGTTGATCATCAGCACTGCCGCATTGAACTCGGCCAGCCGTCGCACCTTCACGTCGTTGGTGTCGGTCGAGGTGCTCTTGGCGGCCGCCTCGAAGTACTTCACCGCGCTGTCGGTCTGCTGCTGCTCGGCGTAGAGCGTCGCGAGATTGTAGGTCGCGAACGGCGAGGACGGGTAGATGTCCGCGGCGCGCCGGTAGAGATCGGCCGCAGCCGTCGCGTTCTTTGCGTCGGCCTGCTTCTGCGCCTCCGTCACGAGCGGCACGTAGGCGATGCGGCGCAGCATGTCGACTTCGGCCTTGCAGTCGGGAGCGAGTGCCTCGGCCTTCTTGAGCGAGCTGTCGGCGCCGACGACGTTGCCCTGGAACAGTCGGATGCGGCCGAGCGTGTACCACGCGGACGGCGCCTTGTCCTGGCCCTCAGCGGTAATGGCTTCGAGCGTCACCTTCTCGCCCTGACCGAGCAGCTTGGCCGACTCGCCACCACCCTCTTCGATCGCCGACTTCAGGTAGGTGGCTCCGCTCGAGACCTTGAAGTGCTTGCCCTTGTCGGCCGAGCACTTCGGCCCGACGTACTTGCCGCCGGTCTGAGCGAACATCGCCTGTGAGACGACGGGGCCAACAGGATCGGCAGCTTGCGCCGCCAGCGACATCGTCGCCGCCGGAAGGAGGACGGCCGCCAGTACGAGAGGCTTCTTCATGATCGCTCACGACTCCTGATTCAGGGCTCGTTCAGCGGCGCCACCGTTGGCGCCAAGCTGTATCAGAGCCGCATGTTGCATCTCCTTTGCCACGTCGATCGCCGGCCGCCCGGTACGTGCCGCCACCCGGGCCACGTCCTCGTACTCGGGCTTCACCCTGGTTCCACCGGGCCCCTCCAACACCTTGACCCGCACCGACATGCCTTGTTCCAGCTCCACCAGAATCTCGCGCCGGGAGAGGGTCACGCGCTCGGCCGTCCAACGTCGAAGGCCTGCGGTGGTGCTATGCCGGAAGAGCGCCTCCGAAACCTGATCGACCCTTTCAGGGGACACCGCTACTTCGATCCGGAAGCCGGCCCGTCCCTTCTTGGCCTGCGTCGGCCACAGCTGCACGTCGAGCGCACCTGCTTCTACCAATGCGGCGCGCAACGGCTCCAGATACTCCGGACTGAGGTCGTCCACGTCGGTTGCTAGAATAGTGATTTCACCGGCTTCCGGCACCGCTTCGGCGAGTGTGAGGCGAAGGGCGTTCGCATAACCGGTCGGATTCCGGCCGCCGGCTCCCCAGCCGGACCTCAGGCTGCGCCAGCGCGTGGGAAGGGCTCCAGTGGTCAGCACGCGGAGCAGCACCGCCCCGGTCGGCGTGGTGGCCTCGCCGACCACCGGACCACCCTCTCGCAGCTCGAGTCCCTCGACCAGGATGGCTGTAGCCGGTGCCGGGACGGGGAGAATGCCGTGCGCCGCCCGAACCCAGCCCGAGCCAAGGCTCACGGGCCGGGCGTGGATCCGCTCCACCCCAAGCCGCTCGAAGCCCTCGATGCCGCCGACGATGTCCACGAGCGCGTCGGCGGCGCCCACCTCGTGCAAGGCGACGTCATCGGCCGGGCAACCATGCACGCGGCCCTCCGCCTCGCCCAGGAGACGGAACGCCCGCACGGCGCGCTCGCGCACCCACGCGCTCAGCGGCGCTCGCTGCACCAGCGCGATCAGTTCGCCGACGTGACGGTGCGAGTGCGCATCGTGCTGGTCGTGCAGATGGTGCCGATCGTGCTGATGTCCGTGATGCTCGTGCTGGTCCGGTGCGACGACGTCGTGCGGCCCTTCCGACTCGCCGGACGCGAGCCGCACGTCCACCTTCGTGGCCGTCAGACCGGCCCGATCCACGCGACTCACCTCGACTCGCACGTCCTCGAGCCCGAGGCGGGACGGCAGCTCCTCGAGCCACGCCACTGGTGCGCCCGCGTCGACCAAGGCGCCGAGCAGCATGTCGCCGCTGATTCCGGCGGCCGGGTCGAGGATGGCGAAGGGACGGGACATCATGGGCCGACAATATCGCCCGCCGGGGGACCTCGGGCAAACGGACGCGCTATTCGCGGTAGAGCCAGCCCGCTCCGGTATTGAAGACCAGCACCCGCTCCTCCGGCCCGATCGCCCCGCGCTCGCGCAGGTGCCTTGCCGCCGCCAGCGCCGCACCGCCTTCCGGCGAGAGGTCGATGCCCTCCGCCGCCGTGACGCGCCGGGCTTCGGCGTCGAGCACGCCGTCGTCGATGGCCACGGCATTGCCGCCACTGTCGCGCAGCGCGCGCAGCATGAGACGGTCGCCTAGCGGACCCGGCACGCGCAGCCCGCTGGCGATGGTCCACGGATCGGCCCATGGCTCGCACCGGTCGGCACCCTGCTCGAATGCGCGCACCACGGGAGCGCAGCCGGTGGACTGCACGCTGAACATCCGCGGCGCCGTGCCCGCCACCCAGCCGATCGCGAGCAGCTCCTCGAATGCTTTCCACATGCCGATGAGGCCGGTGCCGCCCCCCGTGGGATAGATGATCACGTCCGGCAGCTGCCAGTTGTACTGCATCGCGAGTTCGAGCCCGAGGGTCTTCTTGCCCTCGATGCGATACGGCTCACGCAGCGTGGACACGTTGAACGCGCCGCTCTCCCGGCTCCACTCGGCGGCGAGCTTGCCGCAGTCGCCGATGTGTCCATCGACCAGGACCACGTCCGCGCCGAACAGCCGTGCCTGGCGCACCAGCAGCCCAGGCGTGGTGCGCGGCGCGAACACCTTCGCCTCGCAGCCGGCGCGACTGGCGTATGCCGCGAGGGCCACGCCGGCATTGCCGGCCGTAGGCGCGACGAAGCGCGTGGCTCCCGCGGCCACGGCGCGCGTGATCGCGGCGCTCATGCCTCGCGACTTGAAGGAGCCCGTGGGATTGGCCCCTTCGTCCTTGAGCCACAGGTCGGGAATGCCGTACTCGGCGCCAATGCGAGGCAACGGAAGCAGCGGTGTGTCCCCCTCGCCGAGCGTGATCGGCGTCTCGCCGGGCGCGATGGGCAGCAGGGGACGGAACCGCCACATTCCCTGCCCTCGCCGCACCTCTGCGCGCACCTTGACGTCCTGCATGCCGCGATCGTAGCGCACGAGCCAGGGCTGGCCGCAGTTGCCGCAAACGGTGGGGAGCCCCTCCGCCGTGGCGGTGTTGCCGCACGCGGCGCAGGCGAGCGTCCAGTCGAAGGTCATCTCAGGCGCTGCCTTTCAGGTGCTCGAGGATGCGCTCCGCGAGCCGGGTGGAGATGCCGGGAACGCTCGCGAGCTCGGCGACCGTGGCGGACCGGATGCCCGCCAGGCTCCCGAACCGCTCCAGCAGGAGCCGGCGGCGATTGGCCCCGATCCCGGGCACGTTGAGCAGCTCCGACGTGATCGTGCGCTTGCTGCGCTGCTGGCGGCTGAAGCTGAGCCCGAATCGATGTGCCTCGTCTCGCGCGCGCTGCAACAGGCGGAGCGACGGGCTGCGCCGCGAGAGCCGCAGCGGCTCGTCCCGGTCGGGGAAGTACACCTCTTCCTCGCGCTTGGCGAGACTCACGAACGGGATGCCGGTGAGCCCCACCTGACGCGCCGCATCGAGCGCCGCATTGAGCTGGCCGCGGCCGCCGTCGATGACGAAGAGATCGGGCAGTGATTTGCCCTCCGCCTGGCGCCGGGTCACGTAGCGCGTGACCACCTCGTGGATCGCGGCGTAGTCGTCCTGCTGCGCGAGCCCCTTGATCTTGAACTTCCGATACTCGGCCTTCCGCGGCCGCCCCGCCTCGAACCAGACGAGCGATCCGACGATGTCGCGACCGGCATTGTGCGAGATGTCGATGCACACGAAGCTGCGAGGCACCTTCTGCAGACCCAGGTCACGGCCAAGGGCATAGACGGGATCGCCGGCGCGCTCCTCGGTCTCGAACGATTCCAGCCGCAGGCTCTCGAGCAGGTGCCGCGCGTTCTGCTCGGCCAGCACGAGCCAGCGGTACAGGGTGCCGCGCTGTGGCACGTGCCACTGGGTGTCGGGCGCGACCTGCTGGAGGAGGTCCATGTCGTCGGGCGCGAACGGCAGCGCCACACGCGTGGCACGACCCTCCGTGGGGAGATAGTACCGCACCACCAGCACCTTCAGGATCTCGGTGTCCGACTCGTCGTCCACGTTCTCCAGGAACTTGTGCTCACGACCCACGATACGACCATCGCGTACGCGCAGCAGCACGCCCACCGCATCGTCACCGTCGCGCGCATATCCGATCGCATCGGCGTCGCCCGTACCGACGATCTCGACCGACCCCTGGCTTTCGTCCACGGTCTCGAGCCAGCGCAGGGCGTCACGGTATTCCTTCGCGCGCTCGTAGTCCTCGCGTGCGGCTGCGTCGGCCATGTGCTGGCGCACGCGCTGGCGCAGGTCCTGGGTGCGTCCCTCGAGGAACCCGAGCAGGTCGTTCACCATGGCGCGATAGTCCGCCTCCGTCTGCAGCCCGACGCACGGCGCCTTGCAGCGCCCGATGTGGTAGTCGAGGCACGGCCGCTCCCGCTGCTCCTGCGGCAGGTCGTCATGGCAGCTGCGCATGGTGTAGATGCGACGAATGATGGCGAGCGTGCGCCGCAGCTGCGCCACGTCGGTGAACGGCCCGAAGTAGCGCGCTCCCTCGATGTCCCGTCGCCTGGTGACCAGCACGCGCGGAAACGCCTCGCCGACCGTGACCGCGATCGACGGATAGCTCTTGTCGTCCTTCAGCCGCACGTTGAAGCGCGGCTGGTATTCCTTGATGAGGTTGTTCTCGAGGAGCAGCGACTGCGCCTCGCTCTCCGTGACGATCGTCTCCACGTCGGCGATGTGACGCCGCAGCACGCGCAGCTTCGGGGGCGCGTAGGCGTCGGGCGCGAAGTAGCTGCGCACCCGCGCACTGAGTCGCTTCGCCTTGCCCACGTAGAGCACGGCACCCTCGGCGTCCTTCCAGAGGTAGACGCCGGGGCCATCGGGGAGCGTATCGAGCTTGCGCTGGAGGGCATCGCCCTCCTCTACCGGGCGCGTGCCGGCCGGACCAGTCATGCCTGAAAGTTCGCGAGACGGGTCGGGCGTCGCCACCCGGGTCAGGCGGGCGGGTTGTTGCGCGGGCGTATGCGGCGGAGCAGCGCCTGGGCTTCCGGCACCTTCAGGACGAGCGTCATGGCGAGGTAGGTGCATCCGAAGGCGCCCAGGACGATGAGCGCGCGTGCTATCGGATGCAGATCGCCCAGCACGAACAAGAGCGCCCACCCGACGGCAACCGATGTCGCCGTGGCCGCCCACAGCCGGCTCAGGTAGCCCTTGTTCGGCGCCTGAGGGCCGATACGCCGTACCAGCGCCCGACGCAGCAGCGTGAACTCGAGCCAGCCCGTGATGCTGAAGGCGATCGTGAGGCCCGCGGCTCCCCAGCGCGCCTCGAGGCCCAGCAGCCGGGGGGCGTGCAGCGCCAGGAACCAACCCAGCGCCACGTTCGTCGCGACGCGCACGAGCGCGAAGAGCGACGGCGTGCGCGTGTCCTGCAGGGCGTAGAAGGTGGAGGAGTAGAGTCGGCCGAGCGTCGTGGCGAGCAGGCCGACGGAACAGCCCGCCAGGATCGCCCAGACATAATCGGTGTCGGCCGCCGTGAAGCGGCCGCTCTGGTACAGCGCCCCGACCACCACGTGGCCGAGGAACACGAAGGTCCACATCGTGGGCACCACGAAGAAGGCGATCTGTCGCAGCCCCAGGCGCAGTCGCTCGCGCAGGTACCCGAATCGTTCTGCCTCGGTGCCTTCGCCGCCCGCCATCTCCGGGAGCTCGGCAGCCGATACCGACATGCCGAACAGGCTCACCGGCAGGTTGTAGAGTGTCAGCGCATAGCCGAGCGACGACTGGCCGCCCGTGGGCAGGTAGGAGGCGATGAGCGTGTCGACGTAGGCGCTTATCTGCACGACGCCGCGACTCAGCACGGCCGGTCCGAAGTTGGCCAGCACGATTCCCACGTGCCGCGAGACGCCGCGCATCGATCCCAGAAGACCACCAAGCACCTTGAGCACCATGGGCAGCTGCACGAGCACCTGCAGCAGGCTGCCAGCCACCGAGCCCCACGCCACGTAGTGCACCAGCGCCTCGGGACTGCTCCTCGATCCCCACCCCAGCAGGGCCGCGATCATCGCGACGTTCCAGGACACCGGCGCCGCGTACGAGAGGAAGAAGCGGCGATGGCTGTTCAGGATGCCGAGGCACCACGCCGAGAGCACCAGCAGCGCCGCCCCCGGGAAGAGGATGCGCACCAGCCGGATGGTGAGCGCCCGCTTCTCGCCCTCGAAACCGCCCGCGACGAGGTCCGTCAGCCACGGCGCGGCGAACACGCCCAGTGCCACGGCGAGCGCGGTCAACAGCGCGATCAGCGCCCCGATGGCACGCGCCACCTTGCGTGCCGACTCGGGATCGCCGCGGTTGATCAGGCCGGCGTAGACCGGGATGAACGACGCCGACAGGGCGCCCTCGCCCAGCAGGTTCTGCAGGATGTTCGGGATGCGGAACGCCGTCGCGAATGCATCCGCGGCGTCGCCGGTGCCGAGATAATGTCCGAAGATGCGGGTGCGGACGAGACCGACGACCCGGCTCAGCAGGATGCCGAGGTCGACCATCAGCGCCGTGCCGCTGGAGCGGCGGGGGCGGTCGCCGACGGTCAGGGGTTCTTCGGCGGTGGCAGGGTGCGGTGGGGCGCGTCCTCGATCAGGCGCTGGAGGAACTGGTTCTCCTCCTGGAGGTTCTGCACGGCGCGCGACAGGTCGTCTACCTCGGATTCCAGCAGCTCGACCTTGCGGGCGAGATCGGTGATTGCCGGCGGGGTCTGGTCGGGTCCCTCGAGGCGCCGTGCCAGCGCACGCCCGATCGGCGAATCGATCAGGATGCCCATGATCGGGATCAGCAGGGCGACGAGGAGGATCAGGGCGATGAAGGACATGGTTCGATTCTAGGACACGCGCACTGGGGCTTCAAGCGTTCGGGCGTACCAGGCGCCGATCTCGGCGAGGAGCGCATCGAGCAGCCCCGGCCCCAAACGCGCGAGGAAGGAGCCGACGGTGATCACCCGCTCCTGCGGCCGGCCCCCGGGGCGTACGGCGGCGCGCGCGCGGGCCACCTGGGCGAGTTCCGTCTCGCGCCGGCGCTTGAGGTGCTGCACCACCTTCTTCTCGACGTCCTGCAGTCCGTGCAACGCCTGTCCGCGCGATCCCAGCACCGATTTCTCGAGCGTCGGGTCGACGCTCGCGGCCCCGTTCGCGAGCGCCGCGTACTCGCGTTCGATGGCATCGCGCAGTCGTGCGATCGGGCCCGTCACGTCCTCCGGCAACTGGTCGCGAACGATGCGCGCCTCGGCCACGCCCTCGGCCTCGAGCAGCTCGTCGAGCTCGATGCCGAACTTGGCCAGCACCCGATCGACGCGCGGCTCGACGATCAGCCCGGACCAGCGCGGCACCGGCAGCTGTCGCGCCACGCCGAGCGCCTCGTAGACCGGCGGCGTGAGTGCGAAGTAGCGCAGCTCGCCGGGGCCGGCCACGTAGGCCACGGTGGGCAGGAGGCGACTCTCCACCACTGGCCGCAGCAAGACGTTCGGCGACAGGCGCTCGGGCTCCGCGGCCGCGATCGCCGCCAGCTCGGCCATGGTGAATCGCTCACCACTGCGGCGCGCGACGAAGGCCTCGCCCTGGCGCACGAGGCGGTCCCTGCCCTGCGCACCCTCGAGGAACACGAGCGTTGCGCCGTCGCCGACGGCCACACCCGGATCGACGCGGCGCGCTGCAAGCTCGGCCGCGAGCGCGGTGAGCGGCGCCTCCATCGCCGCACTCTTCGCGAGCGCCTCCATCAGCAACGGAGCCGCTTGCTGCTTGAGCGCGCGATGCGATGCGTCGAGGCATATCACGCCGTAGGGTGCGAGCAGCTCCGCGAGCGCGCCGGCGTACGCGGCACCCACGGTCGCTTCCGGCCGATAGTGTCGACCAAGCCACGCGAGCACGTCGTCCTTCGAGCTTGCGCCATCGAGATCGGCAGCGAGTTGCGCCAGCGCCGTCTCCACCTCGGGTCCGAGCGGTTCTCGGTACATCGGCAGCATGGGCGCATCGGCGGGACGTTCGCGCAGCACGCATTCACGCAGCGTGCCGTCGCTGGCGAGCCACGCGGCGTGGTTCGACTCGGCGAAGTCGTGGTCGTCGGTCGCGAGCCAGAACACGGGCACGACCGGCCGCTGCCAGACGGTTTCCAGCTCGCGCGCGAGCGCCGCGGCCGAAAGCGCCTTGAAGACCGTGTAGAGCGGCCCGGTGACGAGCCCGGGCTGCTGGCCAGTGGTCACCGCCACCGCGCCGGGCTCGCGCAGCCGATCGAGCGAGCCGGCGACGGCGTGGGACGCGACGACCGCCTCGAACAGCCGCGCGTCGGCCCCGCACGGGCGAGCGGACGGCAAGCCGACGGGCGCGGCGAGCGGCGTGGAGACGAGACGCATCAGGCCACCTCGGCCACGAACAGGGCGCGCGGCGACGTCGGCTGCTGCGGGCCGCCGTCGTAGTCGCCGAAGCAGTGACGCACCGACGCCCCCGCACGCGTCAGCATGGCCATGAGGTCGGCGGGGGTGAAGAGGCGCACGCGCTCCTGAAAGCGACGGCCATCGGCGAGCACGATCTCCTTCACGACGTAGCGGCCCCCGGTCGTACGGTAGCGACGCAGCTGCGACCCGCCCTCGCCGTGCTCGAAGGTGCCGGCGCCCTCGGCGATGCGGGAGGCCACGAGGTCGGCGTTCAGGAAGTCGAGCACGAACCAGCCTCCTCGCCGCACCGTGCCAACCATGCCGGCCAGCGTCGCCGCGTGTTCTTCATCGGAGTCGAAGTAGCCGAAGCTGGTGAAGAGATTGAGGCTCGCGTCCATCGCGCGCGGACGGATGGGGAGCGCCCGGATGTCGGCCCGCACGAGCGGCGCGTCGGTGACCTGCCGTGCCTTCCGCAGCAGCGTCGGAGACAGGTCGACGCCCGTCACCGCGAGTCCCGCCGCGTCGAGCGCCCGGGCGTGCCGACCCGGGCCACAGCAGATGTCGAGCACTTGCCAGCCCGCGCCCCATCCGATGAGGCGGCCGAGAAGCGACACCAGGTGGCTGGCGTCCTCCTCGTCACGGTGCGGATAGAGTGCGAGGTACTCCTCACCGAACCATTCTTCGAACCATTCGGGCATCGAAGTCCAGGGTGCGCACTGGTCTACTTGTGATAGGGCTCGCCCCGCAGGATGCTGAACCCCCGATACAACTGCTCGAGCACCACGACACGCGCCAGTTCGTGTGGCAGCGTCAGGACGCCGAGGCTCCACGTCTCGTCCGCCTTCGCGATCAGGGCCGGCGCGAGACCATGCGACCCGCCGATGACGAAGGTGACCGGGCGTGCCGTCAGGCGCCAGTCGTCCAGCCGCCGGGCCAGCTCTTCGCTGGACCAGGCCTTGCCGCTGCGGTCGAGCGCCACCAGCCGGCTGCCTGCGGGAACCTTCGCCGCAAGCGCCGCGTGTTCATCGCGCTGCCCGGCCTCGACGGTGGGCGCGCGCGACGCCTCCCTGACCTCGCGCTCCTCGACCGTGACGTAGCGGCCGAGCCGGGTCAGGTAGTCATCGGCCGCCGCGCGGAAGTGAGGCCGGAGGCGACCGACGGCGAGCAGCGTGACCCGCACGTCCTACGCGTACATGCCGCGCAGGCGGTGCACGGCCGCCACCCGCTCGATCGCCAGCATGTAGGCGCCGATGCGCAGGTTGAGCTTGTGCTTGTCGGCCATGCCGGCGACTTCATCGAACGAACGCACCATGATGCGCTCGAGGCGCTGGATGACAGTCTCCTCGTCCCAGAAATAACCGCCGCGATCCTGCACCCACTCGAAGTAGCTCACCGTGACGCCGCCGGCGTTGGCGAGAATGTCGGGAATGACGTAGATGCCCTTGTCCTCGAGGATCTTGTCGGCGTTGGCCGTGGTCGGGCCGTTGGCGCCCTCGCAGATGATCTTCGCGCGGATCAGCCCGGCGTTCTTGCTGTTGATCACGTTCTCCATCGCGGCCGGCACGAGCACGTCGCAGTCGACCGTGAGCAGCTCGGCGTTCGTGATCGCGTCGCCCTTCGGGTAGCCGGTGAGGAACTTGTGCTCCTTCACGTGCGCGAGCATGTCGCCGACGTCCAGCCCCTTCGCGTTGTAGATGCCGCCGTTCTTGTCGCTGACCGCAACGATGGTGGCGCCCTCCTTCGCAAGCAGGTCGGCCGTGACGGAGCCCACGTTGCCGAAGCCCTGCACCGCCACGCGCGCGCCTTTCAGCGGCAGGCCGAGGCGCGCCAGCGCCTGACGGGTGACGAGCATGCAACCGCGGCCGGTCGCCTCGCGGCGGCCCAGGGAGCCGCCCATCTCGATGGGCTTGCCGGTGACGACGGCGGTGACGGTGTGCCGCTTGTGCATGGAGTAGGTGTCCATCACCCACGCCATCACGCGCTCGTTGGTGTTGACATCGGGCGCCGGCACGTCCGAGTCGGGGCCGAGGACTTCGATGATGGAGGAGGTGTAGCGACGGGTGAGGCGCTCGAGCTCGGTCATCGACAGCTGGGACGGATCGCAGATCACGCCGCCCTTGGCGCCGCCGAACGGGATGTTGACCACTGCGCACTTCCACGTCATCCACGCCGCCAGCGCCTTCACCTCGTCGAGCGTCACGTTCATGTCGAAGCGGATCCCGCCCTTGGCCGGCCCGCGCGACGAATTGTGGATGACGCGGATGCCCGTGTAGACCTCCACCTCGCCGTTGTCCTTGTGCACCGGCACCGACGTGATGATCTGCTTCTCGGGATGGCGCAGGACCTTGTACAGGCCCGGGTCGAGGTTGAGGCGCTGCGCCGCGTAATCGAATCGCGACATCATCGCCTCGAACGGATTCTCCTCGGCCAGGAACCGGTCCTTGTCCGGCCGGATGACGGCGAATTCAGTGGTACCGGCAACGATGCTCATGTCAGGCTCCAGAGGTCCCGCACGCGCGGGGAGTCAAAGATGGTCCGGCGGCGTGACGACCGCGTCGAGGGCCGCGACGATGCGATCGCCGTCGCGTTCCCACGCCAGGTCGAGCACGGCCACGAGGGGCTCCGGCACGGCCGCCGGCCACCGGTCACGCAACTTCACCGCATCCTTCTCCGTGATCACCACGTGGTCCGCGCGGCGCGCCGCGTGGGCGAGCCAGGCCACGTCCTCGTCGCGGAAATCGTGATGGTCCTTCCAGGTCGCCGCCTGCACGGCGGCGCCCGTCGACTTCACCTGCGCCACGAACGCGTCCGGATCGGCGATGCCCGACGCCGCCACCACGCGCCGGCCCGCGAGCGTCCCGGCGTCGACGCTGCGACCCGACACGAGCCCGTCGAGCCGCACCAGCCCGAGCTGCACGATGGCCACCGGACCCTGCAGCAGTGGCGCCAGTTCGGCGGCCAGTGCCTCGGCCGCCTCGCGCGACGCCCGCTTGCGGGTGACGATCACAGCGTCCGCGCGCTCGAGCGCCTCGAGTCCTTCGCGCCACGGACCTGCCGGCACCGGCCAGCGCACTGCCCGCGTCGTCTCCGCCGCGACCACCGCGATGTTCAGGTCGCGCCGCACATCGAGGCGCTGGAAGGCATCATCGAGCACCAGCACCTGCGCACCCTGCGCTACCGCACGATCAGCACCCGCTACGCGGTCGGGATCGGCCACCACGGCTGCCTCGGGAACCGAGCGGCGATGCACCTGGGTCTCGTCCCCACCATACCCCCTGAGGAGAATGCCCGGCTTGAGTCCGTTCCGGACGTAGTGCCGCGCTATCCAGATGGCCACGGGCGTCTTGCCGGAGCCGCCGACGGTCAGATTCCCGACCGCGACCGTGGGCAGGGGCAGGTCGTGACTCGGCAGCCAGTGACGGCGGTACGCCAAGCCCCGAAGGGCCATGCCGCCCCGCCACAGGGCCGCCGCCGGCAGGAGGGGCAGTCGAGCCACCTTCGCCTCGAGTCGTCGGCTGGTCCAGAGCCAGCGTATGAGCCGATGGGTGTCCCCGCGCCGGCCTTTCATGGGTGCTCCCCCAGCAGATTCAGTGCCTCCTGCATCGCCCGCACCCCCTGCTCGATGCCCTCGTCTCCGGGTCCCACGTCGATCGGCGTGCCGTACCGGATCCGGATCCGCGAAAACGGCTTCGGCAGCACGAACTGATCCCACGACCGGAACCGCCACGCCCGCGCGACGTCGGCGCGGATCGGAACGATGGGCACGCCGGCCCGCTGGGCGGCGGCCACCGCACCGGCCTTGGCGACCCGCCGCGGCCCGATCGGCCCGTCGGGCGTGAACGCCACCGACCGACGCTCCTCGAGCGCCCTGAGGGCCCCCAGAAGCGCCTGTGCGGCTCCCCGGCGGCTCGAGCCCCGGATCAGGTCGTAGCCCATCCGTCCCGCCGCATCGGCCAGATACTGGCCGTCTCGCGCCACGCTCACCACGGCACTGATGCCCAGGCCACGGTGCTGCCACAGGATCGGCAGCAGCTCCTCATGCCACAGCGCGATCACCACCGCGCGGCGCCGCTCGAGCACGTCGCTCGCACCCTCCGGCAGGGTCGCCTCGAAGCGCCAGGTGGCGCCGAGGCCCCGCAGGAACAGGGGCGCGATGCGGGCGACGAACGCCGGCGGGAGCTTGAGCTTCATCGTGCGGCGAGGAGCTGCTCGGCCATGTCCACCACGCGTCCGGCCGCCCCGGGCAGGCCGAGGCGCGACCGCACCTCGCGCAGGCCGACGCGCTGTGCCACGGTGGCCGGGTGGGCCGGATCGAGCAGAGGCCGCACCGCATCGGCGAGACGCTCGACCGTCACGGCATCCTGCAGCAGTTCGGGCACCACGTCGCGCTCCGCGACCAGGTTGACGAGACTCACGCGCGGAATCGTGAGCAGCCGCTGCGAGAGCCAGAACGTGAACGGATGCGCGCGGTACGCCACCACCATCGGCGTGTCGGCCAATGCTGCTTCGAGCGTGGTCGTGCCCGACTTGGCGATCGCCGCGTCGGCGGCCGAGAACACCGGCAACGGATCATCGCGATGCACCTCGATGTCGCCGGAATCGGGATACTCGCCCTCCGCCGTACCCGCGACGAGCACGCGGTCGCAGGCCTTCGCGTCCAGCAGCCGGAGCGCGGCATCGCGGAACGGCACCCACATCCGTCGCACCTCGCCGAGGCGACTGCCCGGAAAGAGCCCGAGCACGCGCTCGCCGTCGCGGATGCCGAAGCGCGCGCGGGCCGCCCCGCGCTCGGGCATCGGGCCGCGATCGAGCAGCGGGTGCCCTACGTATTCCGAGCCCAGCCCGAGCTTCGCGAAGAACGCGGCCTCGAACGGCAGGATGACGGCGAGCCGATCGACGGCCTTCGCGAAGCGCACTGCACGCTGCGGCCACCAGGCCCAGAGTTGCGGCGCGATGTAGTAGAGCACCGGGATGCCCGCCGCCCGAGCCGCCTCGGCGACGCGCAGGTGGAACCCCGGGTAGTCGATCAGGATCGCGAGGTCGTACGGCTGCGCATTGAACGAGCGGCGCAGCTGCCGCAGCAGGCGAACGTGCGCCGGCAGCTTGGCGATGATCTCCACCGCGCCCATTGCCGCCATGCGCTCCATGGGCTGCAGGAGTTGCGCGCCGGCCGCGGCCATGCGCGGTCCACCGAACGCCTCGAGCCTCGCCGTCGGCAGTCGCGCCCGCAGGGCGCGGGTCACCGCCGCGCCGTGGAGGTCCCCGGATGGCTCGCCCGCCGAGAGGAAGATGCGGGGCCCCGGCGCGCTCATGTCGCCGGCAACGCCCCCTGCGTCGACGCCTCCACCGCCGCGGTGACACGCAGCGCCAGCGCGAGCGCCGCACGGCCCTCGCGCCCAGTCACGACCGCGTCGCGATCGCCGCGCACCGCGTGCACGAAGCTCTGCAGCTCGAGCCCGAGTGCGTCCGCCGCGGGCGCGGCGAGTCGGATCATCTCCACCGCGTCGAGGAGCTCGCCGCCCGTTCCCGGCTGCCATCCGGCCTTCACGCGCAGGAAGGTGCCGGTACCGGCCGCCAGGTCGAGCGAGAGATAGCCATCGTGCTGGAACAGCCGCAGCTTGCGGATGCGCTCGCGGGCGACGCGCGAAGCGGTCACGTTCGCCACGGCGCCTCCCGCGAACTCCACGCGCGCATTCGCGATGTCGAGATTGGGCGAGAGCACGGCGATGCCGTTCGCGCGCACGTCCGTGGGCTCGGCACCGCCGGTCAGGTGCAGGATCAGGTCGAGATCGTGGATCATGAGGTCGAGCACGACCGCCACGTCGGTGCCGCGCGGCTGGTACGGCGCGAGGCGCTGGCTCTCGACGTAGCGCGGCACGCCGAGATAGGGCGCGGCGGCACGGATGGCGGGGTTGAAGCGCTCGATGTGCCCCACCTGCAGCTGCACGCCCTGCGCTTCGGCCAGCGCGATGAGCGCATCGGCCTCGTCGAGCGTGCCTGCCAGCGGCTTCTCCATGAGCACCGGGATGCCGCGCCGCAGCACGTGCAGCCCGACCTCCGCATGGTGGATCGTGGGCACCGCGATCGAGACGGCCTCGACACGGCCGAGCAGCTCGTCGAGATCGTCGAAGGCGCGAGTGCCGTGCTCGGCGGCGATGGCCCGGGCACGCGGGCGATCCACGTCGAAGATGCCGACCAGTTCCGCCTCGGGCAGCGCGGCGAGATGCCGCGCATGATGGCGACCGAGTGCCCCAACGCCGATCACGCCGATCGGCAGGCGGCTCATGCCGGAACTCCGCGCCCCGCGTTCGACACGAAATTCAGGAACCGCTCCACTTCGGGCAGCGGCGGCACCTCCTCGCGCGCCCGGGCGACAGCGCGGCTGAGGCTCAAGTCCGAGTTGAACACGATGCGGTACGCGCGCTTGAGCGCCACCATCGTCTCGGCCGGGAAGCCGAGGCGCTGCAGCAGCACGGCGTTGAGCCCGTAGAGCTCGATCGGGCTGCCCACCGCCTTCGTGAATGGCGGCACGTCCTGGTTGACGCGCGACGCGCCCCCCACGAACGAATAGGCGCCGATGGTGACGAACTGGTGGATGGCGTTCAGGCCGCTGATGATGGCGTGGTCCTGGACCGTGACGTGGCCGGCCATCTGGGT
>JBJMOZ010000284.1:0-4149 GCA_045803465.1 Gemmatimonadales bacterium
GATAGCGCGGAGCGGGCTATTCGTGACGCAGGGCTTCGACCGGGTCCATCCGGGCCGCGCGGTTGGCCGGGATGAGCCCGAACACGAGCCCGATCGCGATGCTCGAGGCCGTCGCCACCAGCGCGCTCCACACCGGCACGCCCGAGTCGAACCCGAACACGCGCTTCACCAACGCCCCGAAGAGCAGCCCCACGGCCACGCCGATCAGCCCACCCGTCAGCGTGAGCGTGGCGGCCTCCACGAGGAACTGCCAGAGCACCTCGCGGCGCGAGGCACCGAGCGCCTTGCGCAGGCCGATCTCGCGCGTGCGGTCGGTCACCGAGACCATCATGATCGCCATGACCCCGATGCCGCCCACCAGCAGCGCCACGCTCGACAGCGCCACCATCGCCACGAAGAAGTAGGTGGTGAAGCTGCTGACGATGTCGAGGATCTGGTCCTGGGTGATCAGGTCGAAGGTGTTCGGCACGCCGGGCCGCAATCCGCGTACGCGGCGCAGCGCCACCGTGACGAGGTCCTTGGCGCGGTCCACCGTGACGCCCGAGGCGGGACGGGCCGCGATGAAGAGACTGTTCGTCTCGTCGTAGCGATAGTTGTGCACCGCCGTCTCGAACGGCATGACACCGCCGTAGTCCTGGCCCGGCGGCAGGAAGATGTTGTCCGGCCGCTGCCAGATGCCGACGACCGTGAGCGCCTTGCCGCCGATGCGCACCACATGGCCGAGCGGCTCGAGCTCGCCGAACAGGCGATCCGCCACCCGCTCCTCTAGCACGACCACGGCGTCACCCCCGGCCAGCTCGCCGCGCGTGAAGAACCGGCCGCGCAGCAGGGTGCCGCCCTGGATGTCCATGTAGTGATCGTCGGCGCCGAACACCGCCATGGTCTGCGTGCGCGTGCCCTGGTACTCGATGCGCTGGGCGAGCTGCACCCAGAGTCCCGCGTACGCGAGCTCGTCGAGGCGCGCCATCGCCGCGGCATCCTCCCGGTTCACCGGCGGGCGGATGCGCACCTCGTAGGGCAGGCGATCGGGATTGACCGGTGTCTGCGAGAAGAAGCGCATCACGTAGAACGCCGTCGGCCCGGCCACTTCGACGGCATTGAAGATCTGCGCACGCACGCCCTGCACCATCGACGCGATGGTCATCACCGTGGCGACGCCGATCACGACCCCGAGCACGGTGAGCCCCGAGCGTAACTTGTTGCTGCGCATCGTGTCGAGGGCCACGAGCAGCCCCTCGGCGACGTTCGGGATCAGCATCACTCGGCGCGGAGTGCCTGGATCGGGTCGAGTCGGGCCGCACGGCTTGCCGGATACACGCCGAACAGCACGCCCGTCCCCGCGCCCAGCGCGAGCGCCACGCCCACGGACCAGGTCGTGACGCGCGCCGGCAGCGGCGTGAAGGTGGTGACGAGGAATGCGAACAGCCATCCGATGGCGACGCCCAATGCACCTCCCAGGGTCGCGAGCACGACCGACTCGACGAGGAACTGCTTCCGGATGTCGCGCCGCGTGGCGCCGAGGCTCTTCCGGAGGCCGATCTCGTACGTGCGCTCGGTCACCGACATGAGCATGATGTTCATGATCACGATCCCGCCCACCACGATGCCCACGGCCACCACGCCCGGGATCATCCGGAACAGCACCCGCGTGAGCTGCTTCCAGAACGCCACCAGGGCATCGGCCTTGTCCACGGTGAAGTCGTTCTCCTCCTGCGGACGGAGCCGGTGCGCGATGCGCATCGCCTCCTCGGCGCGCTCCATGCCCTCGTCGATGCGCTCGGGGTCGCCCATCTTCACGGAGACGACGGTCGTCTTCCGCCGGCCGTAGTAGGCCTCGAACGTCGAGAGTGGCATCAGGATGAACCCGTCGAACGACTGTCCCAGCACTCGCCCCTTCTGGGCGATGACGCCCTTCACGCGCAGTTCGCGGCCATCGACCCGCACGGTCCGGCCCACGGCGCGCTCCGGCACGTCGAACAGCTTCTCGGCCACCTCGTGCCCAAGCGTCACCACCAGACGCCGCTCGGTGATGTCCGGGTCGGCCAGCGGGTCGCCGGCGAGGTAGCGGTAGTCCTGCACGATCTGGTAGGGCGGCGTGACGCCGAAGACGAGCACACTGGCAACGGTGCGATTGCGGTACGCCACGTCGCTCAGTGGCGTGGGCCAGCCGGACTGCAACGACACCGCCTGGGCGTCGGGCAGCGCCTGCCGGATGGCTTCGGCATCGGCCTTGGTGATGCGAGGGCGCTTGTTGATGGCACGGATCGTCGAGTCGTCCAGCAGCCCGACCGAGATGGGCGTACGGCGGACCTGGAAGGCGTTCGTGCCGATCATCGCCCCGGTCAGGTTTTCACGCACGTAGGCGTTCATGCCCTGGATGACGGCGACCACCACCACCAGGAACGCGACCGAGACGAGGATGCCGAGGAGCGTGAAGAGGGAGCGGAGCTTGGCCGACCAGACTGCGCGCAGGGCCAGGCGGATCGCTTCGAGAAGGGGCATGCGACGAAAGATATCGCATGCCCCCGACCGCTACTCGAAGCGCAGCGCCTCCACCGGATCGAGCTGCGCGGCGCGGAACGCCGGGTAGAGCCCGAACATCACGCCGGTGACCACCGAGGCGAGCAGGGCCGTGACCACCGACCAGAGGGGCACGGACGCCGGGATGGGCGAGAACTTCGCGATCGCCAGCGAGATCAGCGCGCCGAGTGCCATGCCGACCGCGCCGCCCACGAGCGTGAGCGTCGCCGCTTCCACCAGGAACTGGAACATGATCTCGCGCTTGGTGGCGCCGAGCGCCTTGCGCACGCCGATCTCGCGGGTGCGTTCGGTGACGGAGATCATCATGATCGCGATCACGCCCACGCCGCCTACCATGAGTCCCACGCCGGAGAGCGCCACCATCACGGCGAAGAACCCGAAGGTGACCTGGTTGAAGGTGTCGAGCAGCTTGTCCTGCGACACGACGGCGAAATTGTTCTCGGCGAGCGGCTTGAGGCCGCGCTTGGCACGCAACGCCGCGATGACGTCGTCCTGCGCCTCGAGCGTGCTGACGCCGTCGACCGGCAGCACGGCGATGTCCATCCAGCCTTTCCAGTAGTCGGCCACCTTCTCGAAGGTGGTGTGCGGGATGGCCATGCGTACCTGGTCTCCGCCGCCGAAGAGCGAGGCGGCCTCGACGTGCAGGCCGATGACCTGGAACGGCTGGCCGAAGACCCGGATCGTCTTGCCGATCGGATCCACGCCGGGAAAGAGCGATTCCGCCAGCTTGTCGTTGATGATGGCCACCCGCGCGCCCGCGGCGTACTCCACCTCCGTGAAGCTCCGGCCCTCGACGATGTTGCCGCCGGTCACGAGCACCCACGCCGGGCCGAACCCGGCGATCTGCACGCTCTTGAGGTCCTTGCCCCCGTAGCTCACCGGCCCGCCCGTGCCCTCGCTCACCGCCACGTCCCGCACCGACGGCAGGTTGCGGATCATCTCGGCGTCGGCCACGGTGAGCCACGGGTTGCGGCGCCATGGCGACAACTCGTCCGAGCCGTCGGAGATGTTCAGGCCGCCCTGAAAGAAGCGGTAGACGAAGAACGTCTTCGGGCCGGCCGACTCGAGCATCGCGGTGATGCTCCTGTTGACGCCCGTGATCGCGGAGGCCATCGCGATCACCACCATGACGCCGATCGCCACGCCCAGGATCGTCAGCGCCGCGCGAACCTTGTTGGAGCGCAGCGAGTCGAGCGCGATCGTCATCCCTTCGAAGACACGGCTGAGCTGCATCGGTCACTCCGCCCGGAGGGCGACGATGGGATCGAGCTTGGACGCCCGGTTGGCCGGGTACACGCCCGCGACCACGCCGACGAGCACGCCCACGGTCACGCCGAGCACGATGGACCACGGCGCGATCGCCGCCGGCAGCGGCGTCACGGCCCGCACCACGAACGCGAGCAGGATGCCGGTGCCGATGCCCAGCAGTGCGCCGAGGGCCGAGAGGGTGGCGGACTCGACGACGAACTGCGCCAGGATGTCGCGCCGCCGGGCACCGAGCGCCTTGCGGATGCCGATCTCGCGGGTGCGTTCGGCCACCGCCATCAGCATGATGTTCATGATCACGATGCCGCCCACGATGAGCGAGATCGACACCAGCATCGGCAG
>JBJMOZ010000343.1:0-9423 GCA_045803465.1 Gemmatimonadales bacterium
AGGATGGTCACGATGAAGCCACCGGGGTCCCTACCGGGCATGATCAGCTTTGCGATAATGCCTGCGATCAACCCGATGATGATCATTGCGAGCATAGTCCAGCCTCCAGACAGGGTGTGATCAAACATACCCCGCGACGGGCCCGGTGCCCCGGACCCGCCCGATCGTGTTGTCGGCCCGACACCTAGCGGTAGGCAACCCGGCGCTCCGGACCCGCGTAATTCGGGTCGTCACGATATCGCCGCTCGTTCCCCCGCCAAGGCTCGGAGTTGAGCAGTTCCTCGTCACCGATGAGGTCGCCGTCCGACGCCGTGCCGCGCATCCGCCGCTCCTGCTCGTCCATGCGTTCCGCGCCCGACATGGCGGCGCCTTCCGTGTAGGACGATTCCACCTCGGTGGCCAACGACCCTGGGCGTGAGCCCAGATCGGTCCGGCTGCGTTCGGCGTCCGTCGCCCGTCCCTGCGACAGGTCCTGTCCCGGACCCAGGTCCGCGCCGGCATCCAGCAGGATGCGCCGCGCTTCGGTGGCCTGGGGACCAGCCTCGACGGCCACGAGCACCCCGCCGCCCTTGAGCGCACTTTCGAAGTGTTTCGCCTCGTCCTCGCGCAGCCCCATCCCGATCAGGGCCCCGCCGATGCCACCTGCCGTGGCCCCGATGCCCGCGCCCGCCAGCGTGGAACCGAGCACACCGCCCGCGATGATGGGGCCGACACCCGGAATGGCGATCGCCCCCACGCCGGCCAGCAGGCCGATCAGGCCGCCGACGATTCCGCCACCGACGGCACCGGAGGCCGCGCCCTCCACCGCCTTCGTGCCGGTGTCCGAGCGCATCTCCTCCTGCTGCGCCCGGTCGCGCATGGCGACACCGATCTTCTCGTCGGGGAAACCGTAGTCCTTCAAGTTGTCGATGGCGCGCCGCGCACCGGGTACGTCCTGAAAGAGCCCGATGACGGTATGCCGGTCGCGCTGCTGGTCGATGTCCTTCTCTCGAGCGTTCATGGCTCGCGCTCCTTCGTGAGGCGGAGGGTTGTACGTATCGTGGTGCCGGCCGTTGCGGGCCAGCGATGCGATCGCCTGATATCCGGCGGGGCCGGGCTTCCTCATACCCCTCGCGCGTCGTGCCCGTTCAGCGCACTTTCCCTCCACCCTCAATCAGGAGCGGCAAGTGGTCTCCCTCGGTGCCCTCGTGCTTCCGATCGTGCTCTCCGCCGTCCTCGTGTTCATCCTCAGCAGTGTCATCCACATGGTCATCGGCTATCACGGCTCGGATTACACCAGGTTTCCCGACGAGGACGCACTGCGCGCCACGATTCGCAGCGCCAATCCCGCGGCCCGACAGTACGTGATTCCCCACTGCGAGAGCATGGCGGCGATGAAATCGCCGGAGCACCAGCAGAAGATGGCCGAGGGCCCGATGGCCGTCCTCACCATCAGGCCGTCCGGCGAGGTGGGCATGGGCAAGGCGCTCGTCACCTGGTTCGTGTACGCGCTCGTCGTGTCGGCGATGGCGGGCTATGTGGCATCGTCGACCCTGCCGACCGGCACCGAATACCTGAAGGTGTTCCAGGTGGTGGGTACGACCGCATGGCTCGCCTACGCTTTCGGCCAGCTGCCGGCGGCGATCTGGATGGGGAAGCCGTGGTCCATCGCCGCGAAGGAAGTGTTCGACGGCCTGATCTATGGTCTTGCCACGGCGGGCGTGTTCGGCTGGCTCTGGCCGCGCTGAGCGTCGCTTGATCTTCCGCAGTCCGTTCCCGGACGTGGCGCTGCCGAAGGAGCCGCTGCACGCCTTCGCGCTGCGCCATGCCGCAGAGTTCGGCGACAAGCCCGCGCTCGTCGACGGACCGAGCGGTCGCACCATCACCTACGCCGCGCTCGCCGACGGCATCGAGCGCGTCGGTGCCAACCTCGCCCAGCGCGGCCTCCGGCCGGACGAGGTGGTGGCGCTCTTCCTGCCGAACGCGCCGGAGTTCGCCCTCGCCTTCTTCGGCACGCTGAGGGCCCGCGGTGTCGTGACCACGCTCTCGCCGCTCGCCACCGAGCACGACATCACGGTGCAGCTGCGGGATGCAGGGGCCACGCGACTCGTCACCATCAATGCTTTTCTGGAGCGGGCCCTGCCGGCGGCGCGTGCCGCCGGCATCCAGGAAGTGTTCGTCCTCGATCATGCGGGCGAGGGCCTGCCCTTCGCGGCGCTGCTGGCGCCGTCGGTGCCGCTGCCGCCGCTCGACATCGACCCGGCGGATACGCTGGCCGTGCTGCCGTACTCGAGCGGCACCACCGGGCTGCCCAAGGGGGTCATGCTCACGCATCGGAACCTCACGACGAACGTGCTGCAGACGCTGGCCACGCAGCACATCGACCACCGTGACAGCATCGTGGCGGTGTTGCCGTTCTTCCACATCTACGGCATGGTCGTCGTGCTGACGCTCGGGCTTCACATCGGCGCCACCGTCGTCACGATGCCGAGGTTCGAGCTCGAGCCGTTCCTTGCGCTCACGGAGCGACACCGCATCACACGCGCCTTCCTGGCGCCTCCCGCCATCCTGCTGCTGGCGAAGCACCCGGCCGTGGAGCGTCACGACCTGTCGGCGCTTCGAGTGGTGTTCTCGGGGGCTGCTCCGCTCGATGCCGCGCTCGAGATGGAGTGCCGCGACCGGATCGGCTGCGAGGTCATACAAGGCTACGGCATGACGGAGGCGAGTCCCGTCACGCACGCCACGCCGGATGCGCCCGGCGCCGCCCGGCCGGGGTCCGTCGGCGTGCTCGTGCCGAACACCGAGGCGCGCATCGTCGACCTTCTGTCGGGCGGGCCACTCGGACCCGGCGCGGACGGCGAGGTGCACGTACGCGGCCCACAGGTCATGCGCGGCTACCTGAACAACCCCGGTGCCACCGCCGCCACTCTCGACGCCGACGGCTGGTTGCACACCGGCGACCTCGGGCGCGTGGACGAGGAGGGCTATTTCGCCATCGTGGATCGGCTCAAGGAGTTGATCAAGTACAAGGGCTACCAGGTGCCGCCGGCCGAGCTCGAGGCGGTCCTGCTGACGCACCCGTGCGTCGCGGATGCCGCCGTGATCGGCGTGCCGCACGACGACGCCGGCGAGGTGCCGAAGGCCTTCGTGGTGTTGAAGGACGAGGTCGCCCCCGACGCGCTGCTGCACTACGTCGCCGAGCGGGTGGCGAGCTACAAGCGCATCCGCTCGGTGGAGGTGATCGAAGCGATTCCTAGGTCGCCTGCCGGCAAGATCCTCCGCCGCGTGCTGAAGGCACGAGTGCATCAGACATGACGCCGTCCGGCATTCCCCCGTCCGTGCTTCCCCCCGCCTTCCGCGAGCGTCTCGTGCAGGCCCGCGCGGCGTGCGCCATGCCGACCGGCCTGCGCGAGAAGGCACGGCGCTTCGCCGACGGCACCCTGGCGCTGCTCTTCCCGCAGTTCGATCCCGAGTCGCACCGTGGCGCCGAGGGGCTCGACGCCCTCGCACGCGAGCTGCATGGACTGCTGGCGAGCGTCGTGGCACAGGTCGGCTACGCCGATCCGGCCCCGGTGCTCGACGCGTCGGCCACGGCCGACGCGTTCTTCGACGCTCTGCCGGCGATCCACGCCTCGCTCCTGCTCGACGCCGATGCACACTTCGCCGGTGATCCGGCGGCGCGCAGCGTGGACGAGGTGATGCTCGCCTATCCGGGGTTCCGGGCCGTGAGCATGTACCGTGTCGCGAACCGGTTGTGGCAGCTGCACGTGCCGCTACTGCCGCGGATCGTCACCGAGCTGGCGCACGAGCAGACCGGCATCGACCTGCACCCGGGCGCCACGATCGGCCACGCGTTCAGCATCGACCACGGCACCGGGGTCGTGGTGGGCGAGACCACCGTGATCGGCGACCGGGTCAAGCTCTACCAGGGAGTCACCCTGGGTGCCGCGAGTGTCCGGAAGGACCTCGCCCACCTGAAACGACACCCCACCGTGGGCGATGACGTCGTGATCTATGCCAACGCCACCATCCTGGGCGGCGACACCCATATCGGCGAGGGCAGCGTGATCGGCGGGAACGTCTGGCTCACGCACAGCGTACCTCCGGGATCGGTCATCACGCACGATGGCCTCACGGAGCGCTCGCGCGGCGAGCCCGAGGCCTTCATCGAGTTCCACATCTAGCCAGCCATCCGGAGCGGTCCATGCGCGCCAACTCGATCCTCGACACCATCGGCAACACGCCCCACGTGCGCATCAACCGGCTCTTTCCCTCGCGGGTCGAGGTGTGGATGAAGCTCGAGCGCGCCAACCCGGGCGGGAGCATCAAGGACCGCATCGGCCTCGCCATGATCGAGGACGCGGAACGGCGCGGCGTGCTCGGGCCCGGAAGCGTCATCATCGAGCCCACCTCCGGCAACACCGGCATCGGCCTCGCGATCGCGGCGGCCGTGAAGGGCTACACGCTGGTGCTGGTGATGCCGGAGTCGATGACGGTGGAGCGGCGGCGCATCCTGGCGGCGTACGGCGCCACGTTCGACCTGACGCCGCGCGAGAAGGGGATGAAGGGCGCCATCGAGCGCGCCCACGAACTCGCTGCCCAGACTCCGAGAGCATGGATCCCGCAGCAGTTCGAGAATCCGGCCAACGTCGAGGTGCACGCCCGCACCACGGCCGAGGAGATCCTGCGCGACTTCCCCGAGGGGCTCGACGTCACCATCACGGGCGTGGGCACGGGCGGGCACATCTCCGGCGTGAGCCGGGTGCTCAAGCAGCACTGGCCGAAGCACCTCGCCTTCGCCGTCGAGCCGGCGAAGAGCGCCGTCATCAGCGGCGGCACGCCCAGCCCGCACAAGCTGCAGGGCATCGGAGCCGGTTTCGTGCCGGCCAACCTGCACCGGGACGTGCTCGACGGGGTGATCCAGGTGACGGAGGAGGACGGGTACGCCTTCGCGGTGCGGGCGGCGAAGGAGGAAGGCATCTTCGTGGGGCCGTCGTCGGGCGCTGCACTCGCGGCGGTGGCGCAGAAGATTCCCGAGCTGCCCAACGGCACCCGGATCCTCACGTTCTGCTACGACACCGGCGAGCGCTACCTCTCGGTGGAGGGGCTCTTCACCCTGCCGTCATGACCGGGCCGGCGGCGTGTCTCCGCCTCAGAACGCGCCGCCGCCCCCACCCCCGAAGCCGCCACCCGAGAACCCGCCGCTGAATCCCGACCCGCCCGACGACCGCGGCATCGACGACATCGTCGTGCCGGCCGCCGAGGACAGGTCACCCAGGCTGGACGAGAATCGCGCGGCGTTGAAGGTGCCGTGGTAGCTGCCGACGTACCATGTCGGGGGCTCGGTGTAGATGCCATCGAAGGCGCGTGCCCAGCGGTCCTCCACCTGCAGCGCCATCGCATACGGCAGGAAGCGCTCGAACATCTCGGGCGTCTTCACCACGCGCTCGAAGCGGTCCTTCTCCACCCGTTCCAGGAACTCGCCGAATCCCTTCACCTGCTCGATCATGCGGGCGCCCTTCACGGTGCGCGCCGGCATGTGCCAGCCGAAGAAGGCAACGATCGCGGCACTCACGATCCCGCCGATGATGTACGGCAGCGGCATCACGCCGAACTTCGCCGCCAGGACGATGGCGATGGGGATCGGCACCACGGCCAGCACCGCGGCGAAGGCCAGCCAGCGGCTGCGCACCTTGTCGGGCCGCGAGGCGTAGAGGCCGTGGCCGATCAGCCGCTCGAACACGGCATCCTTGATCGCCGGCAGCTTGCGATAGAACTGGTTCTTCAGGTCCGAAAGCTTCGCCGTCGTCGCGTCACCCTCGAAGATGCCGTCCAGCAGCCGGCGCTCGTGCTCGGCGAGCTCGCGCCACGCGCTGCGATCCTTCACCTTGTGGAAGACGTACTCGCGATCCGTCACCAGGCCCAGCAGCCGCTTCTCTTCCCGCTCCTCGATGCGCAGGTAGCCCTTCACCGCGAGGTCGACGATCGACGCGGTCAGGTCGCGCATGTCGGGCCGCTCGTCGGCGAGCGTGCCGACCTCGGCCGGCGTGAGGCCTTCGGGCGGTTCATAGCGGACCTGCACCGGCAGCGCGTCGGGATCGCGCCCGCGCCGCCGCCACAGCGCCAGCATGCCGAAGAAGACCGGCAGCGGGATCAGCACGGCCCAGTTGTCGGCGAGGCCCGCGAAGAACCGCTGCGTGACCGTGGGCTCGCGCACCACGCCCTTGTCCCAGCCCACCACCGCCGTCACCCCTTCCCGATAGGCGAGTGGCCGCTCCATCGCGATGCGCACCACGTTGCCGGTGGTGTCCACGACGGCATCCCGCGAGGTGGCGCCGAAGGTGCCGGTGAACGCCGTGGCCCTGAGGCCGGTCGCACCCGCCGGCAGCTCGATGCGCGCCGACACCACGCCCAGCGGCACGTCCCACTCGTCGCCCGTCACGTTCCAGTACAGCTCGTCGTGATCCTCGAAGAAGCGGAGCCCGTTGGTGGCGCGGTACCTGAGGATCACCACCCGCGTGGCATCCTCGGCTCCGGGGATCCACATCTTGTACTTGAGGTAGTGCCGCTCGCGCGAGGCCTCGGTGCGCAGCGCGTTCCCGCTGCCGTCGGTCGCCGAGACGAGCTCGAGCCGGAGCGTCCAGTTGAATCCCTGCGGCGAGCGGTAGTCCACCGGGATGGAGCGGTACACGCCGTTCCACGCGCCGACGAATCGCACCGTGATCGTCTCGGTGACGTCGACGCTGGCATCGCGATTGACGACGATGCCGGCGTCGAACCGCTCGATGCTGTACGATCGCTGCGCCCGCGCTTGCGCCGGCGCCAGCAGGAGCAGCGCGGCCAGCCCTGCGAGCACGCGCCTCACATCTCCACCCTGGGCACCGCCCCCTCGGCCTCGCTCGTGAGCCCGAAGAACTCCTGCTCCCGGAAGCCGAGCGGGCCGGCCACGAGGTTGGACGGAAACTGCGCGATCTTCGTGTTCAGGTCGCGCACCACGGCGTTGTAGTACCGGCGCGCATTCTGGATGTGATCCTCGATCTCGACCAGCGACCGCTGCAACGAGAGGAAGCTCCCCCCGGCCTTGAGGTCCGGGTACGCCTCGGCCACCGCGAGCAGCTGGTTCACCGATCCCGCGAGGGCGCGCTCCGCCTCGCCCGCCTCGGCGGGACCCCGCGCGGCGGTGGCCCGGTTGCGAGCCTCGACGACCGCTTCCAGCGTGCGGCGCTCGTAGCCGGCGTGCCCCTGCACCGCCTGCACGAGATTCGGCACCAGGTCGTGCCGGCGCTTCAGCTGCACGTCGATGTCGGCGTAGGCATTTCGCGCGAGCAGTCGCAGACGCGCCAGCCCGTTGTACGTGACCACGAGATAGAGCAGCGCCCCGGCGAGGAGAAGGACCAGCACGAGTGTCATGGACGTCTCCGGTTGGAGCGCAAAAGATACTCTCCCGGGCGGATCGGGCTTATGTTCGGCAATCATCCCGTGGGTGGAGATCGAGATGGACGACCTGCAGCAGCATTTCGAGCCGTTCCGGCAGCATACCGTCGGCTGCGACCAGACCTTCCGCACCCCCTACGGCGAGCAGCGGATCGTCTACGCCGACTGGACCGCCAGCGGGCGCCTCTATCGTCCCATCGAGGAGCGGCTGCTCGACGATTTCGGCCCCTTCGTCGGCAACACGCATTCCGAGTCGAGCGCCACCGGCACCGCGATGACCCTCGCCTACCACGAGGCGCACCGCATCCTCAAGGCGCACGTGCACGCCGGCCCCGACGACGTCATCCTCACCTTCGGCTCGGGGATGACCGGGGCGATCAACAAGTTCCAGCGCATCCTCGGCATCAAGGCGCCGCCGGGCCTGCGGCCCTACATCGACCTCGGGCAGCGCGAGCGCCCCATCGTGTTCGTGACCCACATGGAACACCACTCGAACCAGACCTCCTGGTGCGAGACCATCGGCGACGTGGTGGTGATCCCGCCCGACGACAAGGGATTGGTGGATCCGGCGGCGCTCGAAGCGCTGCTGCACGAGCATCGCGCGCGCGCGGTCAAGATCGGCGCCTTCACCGCCTGCTCGAACGTCACCGGCATCACGACGCCGTACCACGCGCTCGCCAGGCTCATGCATCGCGCCGGCGGCGTGGCGTTCGTGGACTTCGCGGCCGGTGCGCCCTACGTGCCGATCGACATGCATCCCGCCGACCCGGACGAGCGGCTCGACGCCGTGACGTTCTCGCCCCACAAGTTCCTCGGCGGGCCGGGCTCGTCGGGCGTGCTGATCTTCGATCGCGGCCTCTACCACAACTCCGAGCCCGACGACGCGGGCGGCGGCACCGTGGCGTGGACCAACCCATGGGGCGAGTACTCGTTCCTGCAGGATGTCGAGTCGCGGGAGGACGCCGGCACCCCCGGTTTCCTGCAGGCCATCAAGGCGGCGCTGGCCGTGCGGCTCAAGGAAGCGATGGATGTCGAGATGATCCGTCGGCGCGAGATGGAGATCGTGGCGCGCGCAATGTCGGGGTTGGCAGACATCCCGGGCGTGCACCTGCTCGCCGCTCACGTCCGGCACCGGCTGCCGATCTTCTCGTTCTACGTCGAGAACCTGCACTACAACCTGGTGGTGCGGCTGCTGAACGACCGCTTCGGAATCCAGGCGCGCGGCGGGTGTTCGTGCGCCGGCACGTACGGCCACTTCCTCTTGCACGTCGATCCGGCCCGCTCCCGCGCCATCACCGACCTCATCGACCACGGCGACCTGTCGCAGAAGCCGGGCTGGGTGCGCCTGTCGTTCCACCCTACGAGCACCGACGCCGAGATCGGCTACTGCATCGACGCCCTGCGCGAGATCGTCGCGAAGGCCGGCCAGTGGAGCGCCGACTACGTCTACTCGGCCACCACGAACGAATTCTGCCACCGGGAAGGCCGCGACAGTGGCGCGCCGCCGATGCGCGACTGGTTCGACCTCCGACCTGAGGTCACTACCTCGTAGGGCTCGCGCTCACGAGCCGTATCCGCGCGCCATGCCGGTCGCGGCCACCACCATGCCCACGAGCAGCGCCAGCTGCATGTAGCTCGTTTTCGAAAGTGCCGCGGCCCGCGCCACGTCCGGCGGCAACCGCGGGTGGGTAACGCGGCGCCAGCGCGTCAGCGTCACGATCGGCACCGCCTCCAGCGCGAGAATCACGGCCAGCAGCCCCATCTTGCCCCAGAAGAGATGGCTATCGAAGTAGAACGGCGTCGGCTTCTCCATTCCGCCGAACAGTCGCCAGAGTCCGGTCGTCACCCACAGCAGGAAGGCGATTCCCCACCACGCGTCGGCGGTCAGGGCACGATCGAGCGCCGCCCGGTCGTGCGGTGCCTTCGCGAGCCACTGCGCTCGCGCCCACACGGCACCGAAGCCTATGCCGAGCGCGATCAGGTGCAGCGCCGCAAGAATCCAGCGTGCTA
>JBJMOZ010000379.1:0-7033 GCA_045803465.1 Gemmatimonadales bacterium
CGATGACGCGCCCGCGCAGCACGACGACGTGCCACTCCCCGTCCTTCGCGCGCGCACGGGTTTCGACCTCGAAGCTCTCGGCCCGACCGCTCAGGTGGTCGTCGACGGCCTTGGCGACGCGTGGCAGATCGTCGGGGTGCACGAGGGCCGCGCCGAGCTTCGCGGCATCGGTCTGCGCAAAGTCGGGCGACTGGTATCCGAGGCGGGAGAGGATGCGCTTGGCCGCCTGCGCCTGGCCCGTGAGGAAGTCGTATTCCCAGACGCCGTCGGTGCTGGTCGCGAGCGCCTGCTCGAGCCGCTCGCGTTCTGCGAGGCGGGCCGACAGGTAGGAGCTCCGCGCGAACCGGAGCGTGGCGGCGAGCAGCGCACTCATGCCGAGGCCAAGGATGCCGACCACGTCCGGCATGTCGGAATCGTAGAGCCGCTGCAGCGAGGGCAGGGGCCATGCCTCCACGACCCAGCGCTGCTGGCCGACCTGGAGCGTGTCGACGCCGCGCCAGCGTCCGATGGTCGCGACGGTGTCGGACCGGAAGAGTGACTGGTTGCCGACGCTCACGGCCGTGACGAACCCCGGCGTGAGTGCCCGCAACGCGGACGCCAGCATGGTGCGCGGATCGACATTTCCGACCACGTGACCGTAGCACGCGACGGGCGTGCACGCCGGCATGGCGATGGAAAGCCGGGGATGCGCAGAATCCGGCCCGGGCGTCAGGATGATCCGCGCGCGATCGCGCTGGCCGGGCACCGCACGGCTGCTGTCACCGCGCAGGAGGAACAGCATGCGGGAGTAGTCGGCGTTCGGCTCGCGTCCGAAGGCGCGTGCCCGCTCCACCAGCGCCGTGTCGAGCCACACCGCCGACATCAGGTCGGGCTCGTCACGGAAGAGGCGGTCGAGCGTGATGCGCCAGTCGTCGGCCGTGACTTCATTGAACTGTGCCGTCCACCGCGCCGTACGCGAGAGGTACTGGACGTGGGCCAGCACGCGCGCCTCCACCAGACGGCGCGCCGTGGTCACTTCGGCGGCGATGCCCTGGCGCGCGGCCTCGTCCCGCTCCGCCGTCAGTGCGCGCCAGATCACGGCCGTGGTGCAGAGGCCGGCGAGGCCGGCGGCGACCGGCAGCCACGCGGGGAGCCCGCGGTCGAGGCCCTCGGACTCCCACGCACAGGCCATGAAGGTACCGCCCACCGCGATGAAGGCGATCACCGTCGGGATGCCCATGCCCGTGATCGTGCCGAAACGCAGGTTGCTGAGCAGCCCGGACGCGTACGAGAAGAGCGTGATGCCGGCGATGGCGCCGGTGATCATGCCAACCGTGCCCAGCACCGATTCTGCGCGGGAACGCGGCCGTACCAGCGGCCACGCAGCGAGGACCACACCACTCAGAAACAGCAGGATCGCCGTCGTGGCGACCATGCGGCCCGGCGCTCCTGCATCGAGGGTGTAGCTGTCCGGGGTGCGCACCAGCAGCTGGTCGATGCCGAGATCGGCACCAAGGGCGTACTCGACGAGTGTGGCACCGCCAAGCGCCGCCGCGAAGAGCGCGCCGCCGGCCATGACCCGGCGACGGCGGTGCGAGAATCCCCAGAGGGAGACCGCGAGGCCCAGCAGGCCGAGCGCAGCGTTGAACTGCGCGGGCGGATAAGTGGGGACGACGCGGATCAGGAGCTCGGAATCGGTGAGCCAGCCTATGACGACGAGCACGCCGATCACGCCGAGCAGCCCGGCGGTCCACCGCGTGAAGCGGCAATTGCGATCGGAGAGACTCAGCGGCACGGTGACCCCCGGAAACAAAAAAGGCACAAGCCCGACCCCGCGTTCCGGCGTGGCCTGCTCGTGCCTTCGCCTGACGCGGCAACCTCCCGCGCACGGCAAGGTGGCCCATCCCCCGGGCCGCGTTGCGATGTCAACGGAGAGTAACGCTGTATCGGACGGGGAGCAACGCCGCTACGACTGGGCGGGCGGCAGGTCGTCGCCCTCCCGTCCGAGTTCCTCGAATTCCTCGGCGACGCGGCTGAGTTCCTCGTCGGTCTTGTTCTCCAGGTTCACGAGGTTCGTGCGCGCGTCATGCACGGCGCGGAGCAGCTCGTCGATCTTCAGGTGCAGTGCCTTCGTCTCGCGGTTCTGGGTGTTCTGGATGAGGAACACCATCAGGAACGTGACGATGGTCGTGCCGGTGTTGATGACGAGCTGCCAGGTCTCGGAAAAATCGAAGAGCGGGCCGGTCAGTGCCCAGACGACGACGACCGCGACGGCGGTCAGGAACGCGGGCGAGGAGCCGAGACGATCCGAACTCCAACGCGCAAACCGGCGGAAGAGATCGTTCCAACTGGATCCGCTCCCCCCATCCTGCTGGGGGAGCGGATAGCGCGGAGGCGCCTGACCCGGCTGCGAGACGAGTTCTCGATGGTGGGAACCAGGCCCGACGCTCTCCGCCCCATCACGCGCGGCTAATGGACCGCGCATGCACCTGCCACTGCTGGTTCAGCTACCCGTGCCGCCGCTGCGGGAGCGGTTGCGGCCTTCATCCTTGTCCTTCTGTTCAGTACCACCCTGTTGGCCGGTCGCCTGCGAAGTGGCTTGACCCGAGGTGGACGTCCCGGTGCCGGCCTGCGTCGAAGCGGCCGAACCCGTCGAGCCCTGCTGTCCGTGCGAACCACTGCCCTGCCCTCCCTGGCCGAGGCCAGACTGGGACTGCTGCATCCACGTGCTCTGGTTGCCCGAGGCATGCTGGTCCTGACGCTGGACGCGGATGTTGTTCGTGACGTCGCGCACGCCGCTGACGTTGTCCACGAGATCCTCGATCTCGTGCTTCATGCGGCGTTCGTTCACGGTACCCGTGAGGGTCACTTCGCCACTCTGGACCTGGATCTCGACTTCGCTGGCATCGATGTAGTGATGCCGCATCAACTGCTCGCTGATGTCCTCGCGGATGCGATCGTCGCTGCGGGTGTAGCCCTTCGGCCCGCGCTTGCGCTGCTGCTGCGTGCCCGAGCCGCCCTGCTGCGAGCCGAACTGCCCGCCACCCATGCCGCCCTGCGAGCCCCAGCCGCCCTGCGACCCCTGGCCGCCGGTGCTGCCGTACATTCCGCCGCTGTAGGAGCCGCGCTGGCCCTCGGAGCCGAAGCCACCGCCCTGCCCGTAGCCGCCGCCCATGCCGCCGAACGAGCCACCGCCCATGCCACCCTGACCGTAGCTGCCACCCATGCCGCCGCCGAACGATCCGCTGCCCTGGCCGGTGTAGAACTCGCTCCCGCCCATGCCGCCGCCGCTGCGTCCGTAGCCGCCCCACGAGCCGCTGCTCATGCCCTCGTTCGTGCCGCCGTAGCCGCCGCGACCAACCTCGCCGCCATACGAGCGTCCGCCGAAAGCGCCGCCCTGCTGGCCGCTGTGCGATGCGCCGCCCCAGCCGCCGAAGCCGCCGCCCTGCTGGCCCGCGCCCCAGTTCTGGCCGAATTCGCCGCCACGTGAGCTCTGGCCGAATTCGCCACCACCATACGAACCACCGCCGCGCGACTGCTCGCCGCCCTGGCCGCCCGACTGGAAGCCGCCCCACGCACCTGAGGCGCCCGTGCGCTGACCTTCACCACCCCAGCCACGGCTCCACTGGCCGCCACCGTAGTTGCGCTCGTCGCCGAAGTCACGCTGGCTGTTGCCCCAGCCCTGGTCACCCTGCTGGCTGCGGCCGTACTGCTGTCCACCGGACTGCTGGCCCTGCTGGCCGCCACGCTGCTGCTCTCCGCCCTCGTTCCAGCCCCGGGTGCGCTCCCAGTTGCCCTGCCCGCCGTGCGCGCGCTCGGTGCCACCGAGATACTCACGCTCGCGTCCCTGTCCCTCGCGATTCGCCTCCGGGCCGCCACGCCACTCTTCCGAGTTGCCGTAGCCGCGCTGGCCCTCATGCTGGGAGCGGCCACCCTGCCGCTCGCGATCATCGTATGCCATCGTTCGATTCCTCGATTGCTGCCGTCAATGATGAGTGATGCAAGTCGCCGGACCGGCGGGCTCAGCTTTCGCTGCGCTGCGCGCGACCGGCACCGGCCTGCAACGCCATCTCGTTGACCTGGCCCTCGGCAATGCGCGTAAGGAGCTCGTCCGCGGCGACTTCCTCCTGCAGGTTGGTGTCGAGCAGCTCGACCACCTGCGACAGCCCCAGCAGCTCCGCCATGCTCTTCGCGGTGCCGTAGGCGCTGATCTCGTAGTGCTCCACCTTCTGGGCCGCACCGATGATCCCTGCATCCTTCACCGCGGGCGCGCCCTCCTCGTCGAGCACTTCCTTCCCCTCCTCCAGGAGCCCCTCCATGCCCTTGCACTTCTTGCCGCGTGCGGGCATGCCGAGTCGCTCGAACACCTGCTCGAGACGCTGGACCTGCGTCTCGGTCTCGCGCAGGTGCGTCTGCAGGGCCTGGGCGAGCGTCGGGTTCTCGACACCCTTCACCATTTTCGGCAACGCCTTCACGATCTGCTGCTCGGCGTTGTAGATGTCCTTCAGCTGGTGCACCAGCAGTTCCTGCAGGTTCTCGAGTGCCATGCCGTGCCTCGCTTCCTATATGGAGCGTGCGCTGCGGCGCCAGGGCGCCGGCGCGTGCTGTCTGGAATGCAGAAAGGCGCGACGCAGCCCCGTGTGTCGGGCTGCAGTCGCGCCTTCGACTGATCGGAGCCAGATGCTCCGTCCGTCAAGGGACTCGGCCAGGAGCCGAGTCATGATATGTCCTTCGGCCTACAGGATAGGCAGAACCCGGAGGGTGCGCAAGGCGGGAAAATCCTCACGTGTTTTCGCCTCCAAATACCGGACGTGCACGGGACCCATCGCGCCCCGCCGTGCGTCGCGATGAGTCTCGTACACGACGTTCCCGAGGGAACGCGGCTGTAAAATCAGCTCGGCTGCTTCGTCGACGCCCGCCGGGGCGTTCCGTCCCGCGTGGTGCTCTCACCGCCCATGGCGCCCGTCTTCACGGTCGCCGTATCACCGGTCGGCGTCACGCTGCTCGACTGACGCGCCGTTGCGGTGTCGGCGCGACGGTGCGCTGCGTCGTCGGTCGCGTTGGCCGCATTCGACGTCTGGCCACCCATCGGCTCGTCGACGAACTTGATGACGTCGGGCCGTGCCGGATTGGCTCCCGCCACGACCAGCGTGTACGCACGTCCGGCCTCGAACTGCATGCGCCCGGCGTCGATCACCTTCGCCGCCTTCGCATTCTCGCCGCCGTCACGGCGGAGCTGCAGCGTGCCCGACTGCGGATCGATCTCCTTGTAGCCCGCCTCGTGCCCGAAGTCGATGTCCTCGAACAGCGCGTCCTTCTGGCCGGCGAACTGCACATCCACCTCGCCGAAGTTCGGCGCGGCGTGAATCACGCGGACCTTCGCCTTGCCGGCATCCGGCACGACCTCGTCCCGGAACGCCTTCAACTGCGCGCCCTTGCCCTTCTCTTCCGGAAGCGCCACGAGCGTGTAGCGGTGACCGTCTGCCATCGCTTCGTTGTTGTCGGCGAGGGTCTCGCTGGTCGCACCGGCCGAGCGGATGCTGAACTTCGCCGCATTGTCGGTCAGCTCCTTGTACGGCGTGACCGTCTTGTACGGCACGGCCGAGAAGACCACCCCATTCTCCGAGGCGAGGTCGATGCGCTGAGCGGCCGGCAGCGCCGAGACGAGCCGGACCTGCGACGTGCCCCGCTCGTCCGTGGCGTCGCCGGACGGCGACGTCGAGGTGCCGCGAGTGGTCGTCGTGGCGACCGGCTTGTCCGTCTGCGCCCCACCACCGCAGCCGGCGGCGAGGATGCACACGGTACCCAGTACTGCAATGCTCTTGCTGCTCTTGCTCATGATCCCGTACCTCCAGCGCTTTCGCGCGACACTAGACGCCTGTCCGCCGCCCGGTCATCAGGCCGAGGAGCAGAGTGATGACGAACACGGCGAGGAACAGGTAGAACAGGATCTTGGCGATGCTCGCCGCGCCCGATGCGATACCGCCGAATCCGAACACGGCGGCGATGAGCGCCACGATCAGGAATGCCCAGGCCCAGCGCAACATGGTGAGTCTCCTCTGCAGGTACCGCCAGTCAGACAACAGATCAGGGCCGGCGGCTGCCCGGATCTCTCCCTCCCACTCCCATGACATCGGATGTGCAGTCAGACATCGCTCCGTGGTTGAGGCCTGGATGAACGAAAAGGCGTGGCGACGAGCTCTCGCTCGCCTCACGCCTTCGACTGACGGTCCGCCCGCTGCCGTCCGCCAAGGTTTCCGGTCTCAGCCGGATGATCCGGAGAATGCCAGACCCACCCTTACATGAGGACGTGTACCCACGTGGGCCCCCCAATGTTCGCGTGGCCCGTGCTATCAGTGGCACGCGCGAACTGCCGAGGGTTGCGCATTGGCGGCCTCGTCCCTAACGTGTTGATGGCAGGACGATGGATCATAGCCGCCGCGCAAGTAATCGAGCGCGAGATCGGCGTCTGGACGGGCGAGCAAGGTCTCGCAGGTCGCGGACGTGGTGTGGCTCCTCACGGAGCGTCGCCACGTCCGCATTGTTTTTGTGCCTATCGAAGTCGCATCGCAAACGGTGCCGGGACACGCACCGAGCAGCTAGGCAGGGACTCGAGTGGGGGGACGCACGATGAGCAATGGCAGAGGCAGGACCGCCAGCAGGGGCGGACGCACGAGCCAGAGTGGCAATCGACGGAGTGGCACGGGACGGACTCGGGGAGCGGCCGGTCGTACGGCGGCAGCCCGGCGCGGCGGCGCGAACAGCCGGGCCTCGGCGGCTCGCAGCACCAAGCGCACCACCACCGGCACGGCGCGGCGCACGACGAAGCGCGCCGGTGGCACCACGGCGCGGCGCGGCGCGGCCGGACGCACGGCGGCGGCACGGCGCGGTGGCGAGAACAGCCGCAGCGGACGCAGCTCGACCAGCCGCGCCGGCACGAGCACTACGCGGCGCACCACGAAGCGCGCGACCAGCAGCACGGCGCGGCGCACCACCAAGCGCGCCGCTGGCACCACGGCGCGGCGCGGCGCGGCCGGACGCACGGCGGCGGCAC
>JBJMOZ010000041.1:0-2758 GCA_045803465.1 Gemmatimonadales bacterium
TGCCTGTCGCAAGGTGCGCGAGGACGCGCTCGCGCGTGGCGGAAGCAGCGACCTGGCCGCTGCGCTGCGGCAGATCGGACAGCCCATCGAGGCCGTGGCGGACGTGCGGCCAGGCGATGCGAGCCAGCGCTTCTCGATGCACGCCTTCGGCGCCGTGTTCGTGGAGGTGGCCGTCGATCCGGAGCTCGCGCAGATACGCGTGCGGCGCATGGTCGGCACCTACGGCGCGGGTCGGATCGTCAACCCGAAACTGGCGCGCAGCCAGTGCATCGGCGGCATGATCGGCGGCATCGGCATGGCCCTCATGGAGCACGCGGTGGTGGACCCCCGCAACGGGCGCGTGCCGAACGCCAACCTCGCCGAATATCCGGTCCCGGTCCACGCCGATGCCCCGGCCGAGATGGACGTGTCGTTCGTGGACGAACACGACCCGCACGTCAACCCGCTGGGCGTGAAGGGGCTCGGGGAGATCGCGATGGTCGGCGTGGCCCCGGCGATCGCGAATGCCGTGTTCCATGCCACGGGCAAGCGGATCCGCGAGCTGCCGATCACGCCCGACAAGCTGCTGTAATGCGTTCGCACAGGACCGCGCCCGCTGCTGGGCAACCCGCCCGGGTTCGAGGCGCGGCGCTCGCAATCACCCCGCCGCTTGGCCCGGCACCCCGGCAAGCAGGGTCCGGAGGGCGCTGAACTCCACCGGCTTCGTCAGATGGGCGTTGAATCCCGCCGCGAGTGCATCGGCGCGATCCGGCGCCTGTCCCCAACCCGTCACCGCGACGAGCTGGATGGCCTGGCCCCAGGCCTCTGCTCGCAGCGCCATCGCCACGTGGTAGCCGCTCAGGTCGGGCATCCCGACGTCGAGCAGGACGACGTGGGGCCAGAAGGTCCGCGCCGCCCGCAGTGCGTCACGGCCCCCGTACGCGACGCGCACGTCGTGGCCGGCGATGCGCAGCAGCTCGCCCAGGCTGTCGGCCGCATCGCGGTTGTCGTCCGCCACGAGCACGCGCGCCGGGGTGGCCGCGCGGTCGTCCTCGCCGCGCAGCAGCGGCAGGTGCGCTGCCGACACGACCACCGTGTCGGGAAAGCTCAGCACGAACTCGCTCCCCCGCCCGGCCCCCTCGCTCCGGGCCGCCACCGTGCCGCCGTGCAACGTCACCAGCCCCTTCACCAGCGCGAGGCCGATGCCCAGGCCGCGCTCGCGATCGCGTGGTACCCCTTCGACCTGCGCGAACATCTCGAAGATGGCACCGAGCTGGTCGGATGGGATCCCCATGCCGTCGTCGCGCACCGTGATGACGAGGCGATGGCCCTCGCAGTCGGCGCGCAGCTCGATGCGCCCGTGCGGATCGGTGTACCGCGCGGCGTTGGTGAGCAGGTTGGCGAGCACCTGCGCCATGCGGTGCGGATCGACGTCGAGCACCAGCGACTCGGCGGGCAGCCTGACGGCGATGGCGTGGCGCCTGGCCTCGATGGCGGGCCGCGCGGTCTCGAGCGCGGTGTCGACGAGCGCCGAGAGCGGCACGTGCTCCCGCCGCAACTCGAGCTTGCCCTGGGTGATGCGCGCCACGTCCAGCAGGTCGTCGAGCAGGCGTGCCATGTGCGTGGACTGGCGGTGGATGACGCGCTGCGCCCAGGTCACCTGCTCCGCCTGCACACCCGGGTGCCCGAGCAGCTCGGCGGCGCTGCGGATCGGCGCGAGCGGGTTGCGCAGCTCGTGCGACAGCGTCGCCAGGAACTCGTCCTTGCGCCGGTCCATGTCGCGCAGCACCTCCTGCTGCCCGCGAAGCCGCGTCACGTCCACGACGCCCCCGGTCATGCTCACCGCGGCCCCGTCGAAGAACTCGGTGCGGCCACTGGCGCGCACCCAGCGCAGCGGCTGGCCGGCGGTGATCACGCGGAACTCCACCTCGAACCGGCCCGGACCCGAGGGGGCCAGCGCCGCCTGCACCCGTTCCTGCAGCAGGCGGCGATCCTCGACATGGACGCGCGCGAGGATGGTCGCGACCGTCAAGGGCGCGTCGGGCGCCGCGTGCCACCAGCAGCGCAACCGCTCGTCGCCGAAGATGGTGCCCGGGCCGATCTGCCATTCGAAGATGCCCACCTCCGCGACGCTGGTGGCGGCGGAGAGCCGGCGCTCCCAGCGCTGGCGCTCGGTGAGGTCGTAGAATCGGCACACCACCCCGAAGCGGCCGTCACCCAGGCGCACGCGCTCGAGGCGCCAGTCGTAGGCCTCGACGGCATCCACGTCGGCGCGCCGCTGGTTCACGTGCAGCGACTCGTGCGGCTCTCCCGTGGCGAGCACCTGCCGGAAGCGCTCGAGGAGTTCCGAGGCGAAGGGTTCAGGCCAGAGCAGGCGTAGCACCTCCGCGAGGTGGCGACCGACGAGCGGGCGCACGTTGGTGAACAGCCGGCCCGCGCCCTTGCTCGCGAGGGCGACGCGGAAGTCCGCGTCCACCACGCAGGCACCGAACGGGTCGTTCGCCACGAGCTGCTCGAGCGCCGCGGCGCTGCTGGCAAGCGCCGCCTCCGCGCGCTTGCGCTCCGTCACGTCGCGGAGAATGCCCTGCAGCCGACCGCCGGGGAGGAAGCGGCTGAACACCTCGCCCTCGAAGACGGTGCCGTCCTTCCGCCGGTAGCGCCACTCGGAGCGCTTCACCCCGCCCTCCGGCCCACCCTCGAAGCACTTCGGCAGCAGCGCGGCCTGCTCGGGCACGATCAGGTCGTGGATCGAGCTCGCGAGGATCTCCGCCCGGGTCAT
>JBJMOZ010000139.1:0-3117 GCA_045803465.1 Gemmatimonadales bacterium
CAGGAAGCGCTGGAGGCGGCGCGGGTATCCGAGCACCGTTTCCAGTTGGCGCTCGAGGGCAGCTCGATCGTCGCCTGGGCCTGCGACGCCGACCGACGCTACACCTGGGTGCACAACCAGCCCGCCATCCTGCGGACGCACGAGATCATCGGCCGGCGCGCCGGTAGTCTCCTGCCGCAGGACAAGTATCCGGAATACGCCGAGGCTCTCGAGCGGGTGTGGCGGACCGGCATCGGCGAGCGCCTGTCCATGAGTTGGACCCACGAAGGGGTCACGCGCCACTACCTGTCCAGCATCGAACCGGTGAAGGGCGTCGGCGGCGTCATCACCGGACTCGTCGGCGCTTCGGTCGATGTGACCGAGCAGCGGCGAATGGACGCGGCGCTGCGCGAGAGCGAGGAGCGCCTCCGGCTCGCGCTCGAGGGTGCACAGGTGGGCATGTGGGTGACCGATTCGGCGACCGGCCTGACGGAGTGCACCCCGTTCAACTACGAGCTGTACGGCTTCGACCCGCATTCGCCGCCGTTGCCCGTCGACACGTGGTTCCAGGCCATCCACCCCGAGGATCGGCCGCAGGTGCAGGCCGCGTGGACGTCGACCCTGGAGCAGGGCGCGCCCTTCGCCCTCGAATTCCGGATTGTCCGGCCGGACGGCGTCGTGCGCTGGCTCGACGTGCGCGCGCAGCGCCATCGGGATGGCGAGCAGGCGCCCGCACGGGTGGTGGGCATCAGCATGGACGTCACCGGACGCAAGGACGCCGAGGTGGCCCTGCGGGAGGCTGGGCGGAGCAAGGACGAATTCCTCGCCACGCTCGCCCACGAGCTTCGCAATCCGCTCGCACCGCTGCGCACCGCCGCCTACCTGCTCAACACCCCGGGGCTCGACGATGGCGCGCGCCGGGACGCGCAGCAGATGATCGAGCGCCAGGTGGGCCATCTCTCGCGTCTCGTGGACGACCTGCTCGAGGTGTCGCGCGTCACGCTCGGTCGCATCGAGCTGCTGCGCGAGCGGGTGAGCGTGGCCCTCGTGGTGGAGCACGCGGTCGAGGCCGCGCGCTCCGCGATCGAGGAGGGCGGCCACCGGTTGCAGCTCGATTTACCCGCCACGCCGCTGTGGGTCGATGCCGACCTGGTGCGGCTGTCGCAGGTGTACACCAACCTGCTCACCAATGCGGCGCGCTACACCCCGGCGGGCGGACAAATCACGATGCGCGTCTACGCGCGGGGCGGCGACGCCGTCGTGAGCGTCGAGGACACCGGCATCGGCATCGCGCCGGAGATGCTCGGGCACGTGTTCGAGATGTTCGTGCAGGTGCCGCACGGCGACCGCGCGCGCCATGGCGGACTCGGCATCGGGCTGGCCCTCTCGAAGCGGCTCGTCGAGCTGCATGGCGGCACGATCGAGGCCTGGAGCCAGGGCGAGGGATGCGGGAGCGAGTTCCGCGTCCTGATGCCGCGCGAGGAGCGGCCGCGTGTCGAGGCGAAGCCCGTCGCGCGCTCGCCCGTGGTGGCGGAGGGACGCCGGATCCTCGTGGTCGACGACAACGTGGACGCGGCGCTGAGCCTGGCGATCCTGCTCGAGCTGCTCGGCCACGAGGTCGAGACCGCACATGACGGCCACGACGCGCTGAAGCGGATCACCACCGAGCCGTTCCACGTGGTGCTGCTCGACATCGGCATGCCGACGCTGAACGGGTACGACGTCGCGCGCCTGGTGCGCGAACGGATGGGCGCGCGGGCGCCGAAGCTCGTGGCCCTCACGGGCTGGGGCCAGAGCGCCGACCGTGCCCGTTCGGCGGAAGCCGGATTCGACCATCACCTGCTCAAGCCGGCCGACCCGGGCGTGATCGCGCAGGTGATCGAGGCGTTGGCGGGCGCGAACGCGCACTAGCCGCGACTCGCCGCTCCCCGACGACGAACGGCCGCCCCCCGGAAGGAGGGCGGCCGTCACGCATGGTGCTGCGACGCGTCTACTTCAGCTTGAAGTGAATCGCGGCGCCGGCCGAGAACCACTTCGCATCGCCCAGAAGCCCCTTGTAGCGCGCCTCGATGTCCACCGGCCCGAGCTGGATGCCGGCGAGCGGCACGATGTCGAAGTCGCTGTCGAAGTCGCCCGTCCACAGGCCGGTGACGCCGCCGATGTAGAGGCCCAGCTTCTCGCCGAGGTTGAGGGAGTAGCGGCCGCCGGCATCGAATGCCATGCCGTTGGCCTCGAGGGTTTCGCCGTTCACCTCGACGTCGGAGCCGAACGTATTGAAGGTCACCTCGCCGATCAGGGCGAAGGCGCCCATGCCGTAGGTGGCCTGACCGCCGGCGGTGAAGCCGGTGTTGATCTCGTCGCTACCATCGCCGGTAGGGAAGTTGATGGAGCCGACGGGACCGATGGTGACGGCGCCCTTGGCAGTGAGTGGAGCCTCGCCCCTGGTCATTTGCGCGGCGAGCGGTGCGGCGGTCACGAAGGCCACCGCGACGGCAGCAAGAAGAACGGATGGCTTGCGACCCATGTGCTTCCTCCGGAAGAGTTGGCAGGACTGAGCTATCCATCTGAGACCGACACAAGATTGGGGAGCCCGTCCGCTCGCGCAACCCCGTCCCGGCTAACGGGTTGCCCGGGGCCGAAATCCGGTCTTGCGGCGGGGGATGGCGACGCCTATATATGCGCCGCTCAGGCCCGGTTTCCGGGAGATGCAGGCATTCGCAGGGACACGGGTCAAGTGATTCGCAACATCGCCATCATCGCGCACGTCGACCACGGCAAGACCACGCTGGTCGACAAGATGCTCCGGCAGGCTGGCGCCTTCCGCGCCAACCAGCACGTGGAGGAGCGCGTGATGGACTCCAACCCGCTCGAGAAGGAGCGGGGCATCACGATTCTCGCGAAGAACACCGCGGTCAACTGGCACGGCACCAAGATCAACATCGTGGACACGCCCGGCCACGCCGACTTCGGCGGCGAGGTGGAGCGGATCCTGGGGATGGTCGACGGCTGCCTCTTGCTGGTCGACGCCGAGGAAGGCGTGATGCCGCAGACCAAGTTCGTGCTGGGCAAAGCGCTGAAGCTGGGCCTGAAGCCGATCGTGGTGCTGAACAAGGCCGACCGGCCGCACGCCCAGCCGGA
>JBJMOZ010000145.1:0-3018 GCA_045803465.1 Gemmatimonadales bacterium
GAGCACAGGATCGAATAGCAGCGCAGGCAGGATGCGGACGGGCGAAAACTCGGTACCTACCTCCCCCACACCCCGAGCGTCATCAAGCGCCCGATCTGGCTCGCGAGTCCCACGATGGCCCAGCCCACCAGACAGAGCAGCAGGATCGCCGCCACGAGCGCCGTCCGCCGGGCCAGCGACTCGGCGTGCGATGCGGGCGCCGGCGCCGGTGCAACCGGCGCTGGCCCCGGAGCGCGCTCGCGAATGGCGCGATAGGCGATGCGCCGTTCGGCGAGGCCGTCGCTGGTGATGCCTTGGGCCGGCGTGGCGCCGGCGTCGTCGAGCGCGGGATAGGCGAGCACCGCGTCGGGCAGCCGGTCGAGGGCCGTGCGGTCGTCGAGCGGCTTGTAGCGCTGCCGTTCGCACCACGCGGCGCGCAGTTCGGGGTGCGCCCGTGCGGGCATCCACGTCTGCAGCTGCACGTCGAATACGACATCGTCCGGACCGAGCCGTCCGGCCTCGAGCGCATCGAGCAGGGCATCCACCGTTGGCAGCACCAGGCCCGAGCCCGGCTCGGTGGACGTGCGAAAGCGTGCGAGCGTCATGTCGCGTCCTGCAACGTGGAATGTGAGTGGGACCGCACCGGCCAGATGCGATCCTTGCTCAACTCTCACTTCACCATTGCATCCGTCAAGAGATCAGTGCTTCGCGTCGAGCCAGGTGAGCCCCTCACCCACATCGGCGACGAGCGGGACGCGAAGCGGGAAGACGCCCTCCATCTGCTCCTTCACCAGTCCGCGCATGAGCGGCAACTCGGCCGGCGGCACCTCGAACACGAGCTCGTCGTGCACCTGCAGCAGCATGCGGCTCCCGAGCCCGCGCTCGCCAAGGAGTGCGTGGATGCGGATCATGGCGAGCTTGATGAGATCGGCGGCCGAGCCCTGCAGGGGTGAATTCTGCGCGTTGCGCTCGCCATAGGCGCGGGTGTTGAAGTTCCGGTCCTTGATCTCGGGGATGTAGCGGCGCCGGCCGAGGATCGTCTCGACGAAGCCCTCGCGCCGCGCGAATTCCACCGTGGCGTCGAGATAGGCACGCACGCCCGAGAAGCGCGTGAAGTACTGCGTGATGAACTCCTTCGCCTCCTCCTGCGTGATGCCCAGCGAGCGGCCGAGCGCGAAGGCGCCCTGGCCATAGATGACGCCGAAGTTGATCGTCTTGGCGCGGCCGCGCTGCTCCGGCGTCACCTGGTCGAGCGGCACGTTGAACACCAGCGCCGCCGTCTGCCGGTGGATGTCGCCGCCTTGCCGGAAGGCCTCCACGAACGCCGGATCGCCGGAAAGATGCGCCATGAGCCGCAGCTCGATCTGGCTGTAGTCGGCCACGAGCAGCGTGCATCCCTCGGCGGGCACGAAGGCACGGCGGATCGCCGCGCCGCGCGGCGTGCGCACGGGAATGTTCTGCAGGTTCGGATCGGTGGACGAGAGTCGCCCCGTGGCGGCGCCGGTCTGCACGAAGCTGGTGTGGATGCGGCCCGTGTGGGCGTTCACCTCGAGCGGCAGCGTGTCGGCATAGGTGCTCTTGAGCTTCTGCAGCTCGCGATAGTCGAGGATGAGCTGCGGCAGCTCGTGGCCCATGCCGGCGAGCTCCTCGAGCACCTTGGCGTCGGTGGATGGCCCCGTCTTCGTGCGCCGCAGCACCGGCAGCTGGTGCTTCTCGAACAGCACCGCGGCCAGCTGCCGCGGTGAGTTGAGGTTGAGGTCCTCGCCGGCGATGGCCGCGATCTCCGTCGCGAGCGCGTCGAGGTCACGCGCAAGTTCATTGCCGAGGCGCCGAAGCAGGTCCACGTCCACCCGGATGCCGGTCCATTCCAGATCCACCAGCACCGGTACGAGTGGCATCTCGACATCGCGCAACAACGCCGTGAGGGTGGGCATCGCGGCGAGCTGCGGTGCGTACACGTCGTGCAGCTCCAGCACCGTGGTGCAGTCGGCGCCGCAATAGGCCGCGGCCTCCGCCACGGGCACCTCGGCGAACGGGATCGAGGTGCGCCCGCGCTTCACCAGGTCGGTGTAGGAACGCATGCCTCGCCCAAGCTCGTCGAGCGAGAGCGTGTCGAGGGCGAACGAGCGGCGACCCGACTGCAGCACGAAGGCCGCGAGCATCGAGTCGAACGCGGCGCCCTGCAGCTCCACGCCCGCACGCCGCAGCACCTGCCAGTCGTACTTGATGTGGTGCCCCGCCTTCGGCACCGCAGGATCGGTGAGGAGCGCCACGAGCGGTGCGCATGCGGGATCGGTGAGCGGTGGCAGGTTGGGCACGGGCGCGGGGGCCGCGAGGTCGCCATCGGGGGGCCGATGCCCGAACGAGAGGTACCACGCCTCCGTCGGAGATGCCGCCAGGCCGAGCCCGATGAGCTCGGCGTCGCGCGGCTGCAGCGAGCTCGTCTCGGTGTCGAGCGCCACCAGCGGGGCCGCGCGCAACCGCGCCACGATGGCGGGAAGGTCGGCCGGATCGCTCACGGCCGTCACCGACGACACCACGGCGACCGGCAGCATGGGTGCCACCGGCGCGTGCGGTGCGGCGGATGCGCTCGCGGCGGCCGACGGCGGTTCCGCGCTCTCGAGCGCGGTCTCGACGGTGCCGAGCTTGCGCGCCAGCGAGTAGAACTCGAGCTCCGTCAGCAGCTTCACGAGCGCGGGACGGTCGGGCTCGCCCGGCACGAGCTCGTCGAGCTGCACCGTCACGGGCACGTCGGTGTGGATCGTGACGAGCTCCTTGGAGAGCCGCGCCACGTCCATGGAGGCGAGCAGCGCCTCGCGGGTGCGCTTCTGCTCGATCCGCTCCGCATTGGCGAGGATCGCCTCGAGGCTGCCGTACTCGGCCAGCAGCTTCTGTGCGCCCTTCTCGCCGATGCCCTTCACGCCGGGCACGTTGTCGGAGGCATCGCCGACGAGGGCGAGAAAGTCGATGACCTGGTTCGGTGGCACGCCGAGGCGGTCGGAGGCGTTGCGCTCGTCGACCCACACCTCGTCCACCGCG
>JBJMOZ010000292.1:0-3950 GCA_045803465.1 Gemmatimonadales bacterium
GATATGGGGCGACCGCGGCGCTCGGCAGCGCGGTGGCCGTCGCGAGCCCCCCCGACTGGCGCACGGGACTGGCATGGACGTATATCGCGGCAGTGGTTCTGGCCGGCGCTTGGCTCGACAGGCGAATGGGCTGGCGGACCACATGATAGCCGTTGCGGCAAGTCCTTGACTGGCAAGGCATTCCACCACAGGTTCCTGCTGTGACCTACTGACGGCGAGGTTGTTTGCGGAACCGTTACTTTCTGTTGGCAGACGCTTTCCTCTTCACGGCCTCCACGGTCGCGGCGTTCGCCCTCCGCTTCGAGGGGTTCGCCTGGGGCCCTGAGTATTCTCGCGCCGCTCTCCTGTATGCCCTGATCTCGATTCCTCTCAAGCTCGTCATCGCGTACCGGACGGGCCTCTACGAACGCCTGTGGCGGCACGCGGGCGTGCTCGAGCTCGAGCGCCTGATCCTGGCCTCGAGCCTTATGGCCTTCCTGTGCTTCCTGCTGGGCGCCTGGCTGCTGCCGGCCTCGGGGTTCACGGCGGGACGTCTGCCGCTGTCGGTGCTTCTGCTGGACGCGCTGCTGACCGCCGTCCTGCTCGCGTTCCCGCGCCTGGCAGTGCGCCTGCTCTCGCGGCGTCCGCTGCGCCGACCGCTCGCGAACGGCCGGCGGGTCATCATCGCCGGCGCCGGCTCGGCTGGCGAGATCATCGCCAAGGAGCTGGTGGGGCACCACCAGCTCGGCCTGCGACCGATCGGCTTTGTCGACGACGATCCGCGCAAGCATGGCAAGCGGATGCTGGACCTGCCGGTGCTGGGCCCACTCTCGCAGCTGCGCAACCTCGTCGAGCGGCTCGACGTGGACGAAGTCGTCATCGCTATGCCACGGGCCCCTGGCGATGTCGTGCGAGCCGTCCTTCAGGCTGCGCAGCAGGCCGGCGTCAAGGCGCGTACGGTGCCGGGCCTCTTCGAGCTCCTTTCCGGGCGCCTGACCACCAGCGCGCTGCGCGAGGTGCAGATCGAGGACCTGTTGCGGCGGGAGCCCATCCAGACCGACCTGCAGCAGGTGCGCGGACTTGCCACCGGAGAGACGGTGCTCGTCACCGGCGCCGGCGGCTCGATCGGCAGCGAGCTCTGCCGGCAGCTTGCCAAGCTCAACCCCGCGCGTCTGGTGCTCGTCGGGCATGGCGAGAACTCGATCTTCGACATTCTGCACGAGCTCGAGCGCCTCGCGCCCGAGCTGCCCGTCACTCCCGTCATCGCCGACGTGCGCAACCGCGACCGGCTCGCGGAGATCTTCGCCCGCTACCGACCCTACAGCGTCTTCCACGCGGCGGCGCACAAGCACGTGCCGCTCATGGAGGCGAATCCCGGCGAGGCCGTCACCAACAACGTGCTCGGCACGAAGAACGTCGCCGAGCTTGCGGCGGAGTTCGGGGCGGAGCACTTCGTGCTCATCTCCACCGACAAGGCGGTCAGGCCCACCAACGTGATGGGTGCCTCCAAGCGGGTCGCCGAGCAGCTGGTGCAGAGCATTGCGGAGACGCAGAAGAAGAACTTCGTCGCCGTGCGATTCGGCAACGTGCTGGGCAGTCGCGGCAGCGTGGTCCCGACCTTCCTGCGCCAGATCCGGCATGGCAGCCCGATCACGATCACGCATCCGGAGATGCGGCGCTACTTCATGACCATCCCGGAAGCGGTGCAGCTGGTCCTGCAGGCAGGCGCGCTGGGGAAGGGCGGCGAGGTGTTCGTGCTGGACATGGGCCAGCCGGTGAAGATCGTGGATCTCGCCAACGACCTCATCCGGCTGTCGGGGCTCGAGCCCGGGGTCGACATCGAGATCAAGTTCACGGGCACGCGACCCGGCGAGAAGCTGTACGAGGAGCTCTTCTTCAACAGCGAGAACGCGGCGCCGACGTCGCACCCCAAGGTGCTGCGCGCCCGGAACGCGACCCTGGCGCCGGGCATCGGGATCATCGTGGATCGCATGCTCATCGATGCCCGGAGCGGTGCCTCCGACGAGGAGATCCGCGCGCTGCTTCGCCGCCTCGTGCCGGACTACGACCCGGCCGTCGCGCCCGGCACCCGTCCGGCAGTGGTTCGGCCGGCCGTCGCCGTCGTGCAGCGCAGCGCCTGACGGCCCGCCGCGCTACTGCTTCGCGGCGATCAGCACGGTGGCGAAGGCGGTGAGGATCGTGGCGATCGAGCCGACGACGGCGAGCGTGCCCGGCCCGGTCTTGGGCAAGCGCTCCGGCACCTGGATCACGCCACCCGCGAGCGGCTGCGGCTTGCTGTCCGGCAGCAGGAAGCGCCGCTTGACGCTCTCCAGTTTCCCGCTTGGCTGGGTCACGTAGGCGCGTCCCTCGTCCGCCTTCTCGGTGTACCCACCCGCCGCCTGCACGTAGAAGTCCACGTCCTTCCCCTTCACCCACGTCACCGCCACCGGCGCGTTCACCGCGCCGCGCACCTGCACGACCGGGTTGTACTCGGGGATGTGCACCGAGTCGCCGCCGATGAGGATCAGGTTGTCGTGAAACGCCGAGTCCTGCAGCGCACGCGGCAGGTCCACCCCGATGCGGCCCTGGTCCCGCTGGGCGCGATAGAGCTCGACGCCGGTCGGGTAGGCCTCGCTGGTGAGGCCGCCCGCGCGCGCGATGAGATCGGTCAGGCGTTCGTTGCGGCTGTTGAGGGCATAGTGCCCCGGGAAATTGACCTGTCCGGTGATCGCGACGAGTCGCTGCAGTTCCCATTGGGGCTGCGCGAACACCAGGACGTTGTCGTACGAGTTCAGCACGAACTCCTTGGCGCCTGACGCCGGCGCCGGCAGCCCCGGCGGCCCCAGGTACTCGCCATTCGGCGCGCGGTCGAAGATGTAGGTGGAGTCGAGCGGTACGCGCAGGGTGGTGGCGACCTGGCCGGCGGCGCGGTCCTGCGGCAGTCGCGCGACCTCCGCTTCCTTCAGATATGCGTCCACCCGCAGGCCGTTGGCCTCGAGGATGGCGTCGCGCAGGGTCATGCCGTCACGATAGGGCAGGCGGCCGGGCTTCCGCACCGCACCCGTCACCACCACGAATCGCTCGCCGCGGAAATCGCTGCGCGAGAAGACCGAGATCTCGTCGTCTTCCTGCAGCGCGAGGTCGTCGGTGGGCCGGCCGGTCGAGTCCGCCAGCGCCGAGCGCAGCTGCATCCGGGTGGAGTCCGGCCGAAGGCGGGAGACGAGGATGGAGCCCTGGTACGTGTCCGGCTTCGGTCCACCCGCGAGGCGAAGCGCGTCGCTGAGCCGCATGCCGGTCACGAAGCCGATGTCGCCCGGCGTCCAGACGTTGCCGCGCATGCGCACCACCGACCGCGTGCGACTGGACACCGCGAACACCACGACGGAATCGCCGGACTCGATGGCGTAGGGCGGAACCTCGCCGCGCTGCATGCCTTCGCTCGTCACGTCCATCACGACCCGGTCGCGGCCCGGTGCGGCGCGCGAGGCCGGCGGGAGCACGCGATGGATCTGCACCCGGGTCGTCAGGGCCGTTTCGGTGAAGCCGCCCGCGTCGGCGACGAGATCCCGGAGCGTCTCGCCCGGCTTGAGCTCGTAGATGGCGGGTCGCAGCACCTCGCCCGTCACCTTCACGCGTGCACCTTGCGGGGGCACGAACAGCACGTCGCCGGAGGCGGGAGCGATGGACGTCGTGTTCTCGCCACGGAGCAGGTAGTCGTACAGGTCGATGGTGCCCAGGCTCTTCGCGCCGCGCTTCACTTCGACCCGTCGCATGCTCCCGCGCTCCGTCGGCCCGCCTGCCGCGTACAGCGCGCCGAGCACGCTGCCGCCGGCCGACACCTGATAGGCGCCGGGGCGCTGCACCTCGCCGGTGACGTAGATCTGGATGGTGCGCAGCCTGCTGATCGAGAGCTGGAAGCGCGTACGCGCGTTCGGTCCCTTGCGCACGCCCGAGTACACGCGCCCCAGCCG
>JBJMOZ010000198.1:0-3714 GCA_045803465.1 Gemmatimonadales bacterium
CGGATGTTGGACGTCACGCGGGCCGCCTCGGCGCGCCAGTGACGCGCGGGGGCGGCTTCGAACGACGAGGGGCCGGGAATGGAGAGCAGTTCGCGCAGGAAGGCGTGCGGTTCGGCGGCCATCGGATCCGGGGTTGGGGAGAGCGGTAGCGAGCGAGCCTCGGGAAGATGGGCAGGCGAGGCCGAAATGTCAGCCGTCGGTCAGGCCGGCCTTCGGGCGAGCGACACCGGGGTGGCGAGGTCGCCGACGCCGAGCCGAATGGCCTCGAGATCGAGCTCGCGCTCCACTTCGTGCAGCACCTCGTCGCTGATCTCCCCCTGATTGCGAAGCCCGATGACCGCGTGCCGCTCGGCATCAAGCAACGAATGACGCACCAGGCGCTGGGCCTCGGCCCAGGCATCGGTGCACACGATGTCCATCTCGCTGGTGGCGTCGAAGTGCCGGGCGCGCTGCTGGTAATGGGTGCGCGCGCGCTCGAGCACGCCGGCCGGCAGGTATGGATGGCCTTCCAGCGTGCCCAGATGCGCGAGCGCGGCCTCGGCGCCGACGCGGCGGGCCATCTGCTGTTCCTTCTCGAGGCTCTCGTCGGCGGCGGAAAGCCCGAGGGCCCGGGCCAGCGGCGCCAGCGACAGTCCCTGCACCACGAGCGTGGTGAGGATCACGACGAACGAGACCAGAATGATCTCGGTGCGGTAAGGCAACGGCGCACCCGAGGCGGTCGTGAGCGGCAGGGCGAGCGCCGTGGCGAGCGAGACGACGCCGCGCATGGCCGTCCAACCCACGATGAAGATGTGCGAGGCCGGCGGCATCGGATTGGAGTCGCCGGTACCCACACGCGCGAGCCGCGCGCCGAGCGGCATCCAGAGCAGGCGGGTGACGGTGGCGGTGGCCGTGATGATCAGCCCCCAGCCGACGATGCGCCCGATCCCATCCGAGGCGAGGCTTGCCCGCAGGGGGCCGAGCTGCAGGCCGATCAGGATGAAGATGATGCCGTTGAGCAGGAAGATGAGCAGCTCCCAGACGCTCCGCGCCTGCAGCCGCACCAGCGGCGACACCTCCGAGCTGAAGTGCTGGCGCACATAGATGCCACCCGCGACGCAGGCCAGCACGGCCGATGCATGCAGTCGCTCCGCGGCGACCCAGGCCACGTAGGGCCCGAGCAGGGTGATCGCGATCTGGCCGAACCCCTCCGGCATCAGGCGCACCGAATGCCGGATCAGGAAGCCCACCGCGAGACCGACCAACACACCGAGGGCGGCCACGAGCACGAACTGCCCAGCCGTGGCGCCGAGCGAGAACGAACCCGCGGCCATCGCCATCACGGCGGCACGGTACAGCACGAGCGCGCTGGCGTCGTTGACCAGGCTCTCGCCCTCGAGCACCACGATGACGCGCCGAGGCACACCGATGCGGCTGAGGACCGCCGTCGCCGCAACGGCATCGGGCGGCGAGACGATGGCACCGAGACAGAGGGCGGCTGCCCAGGAGATGCCCGGGATGATGGCGTGTGCCACCCAGCCCACGGCCAACGTGGTCGCGATCACCAGTCCCACGGCCAGCAGGCTGATGGAGGGCAGGTTGCGCTTGAAGTCGCGGTAGGACGTGAAGTACGCCGCCGCCCACAGGATGGGCGGCAGGAAGACGATGAAGACCAGCTCGGGCTCGAGCAGCACCGGCGGCAGGCCCGGCAGGAACGCGAGCGCCAGTCCCCCCAGCACGAGCAGGATCGGGTACGGAACGTGAAGCCGCCGAGCGAGCGCCACGAGGCCGAACGTGGCGGCGAGCAGCAGGATGAACAGTTCCGCGCGTACGGAGGTTTGGCTCAGCAGCAGGGTGGCGAGGTGCATGTGGGACGCAATCAGTCGTTGATCGGGGTCGGGGGCAAGGGCGAGCCGCACCCCGCACGGCGCGTCAGCGAGCGGCGAGCGACGCTGGCGTGCTGAAGGCGAGCAGCGCGAGCCCGAGCGCGGTGGCGGCGAGCGCCGTGGGGCTGCCCGACACGAGGTGGAACACCGCCCCGACGAGCGCCGCGCCCTCGGCAGTGGCCCAGAGGGTGAGGGCGGCGGGCAGGTTGGTCCGCCACCAGTCTTCCTCCGTCTCGGAGGCGCGCCGCATCGGCAGGCGGCGGCGCACGGTGATGAACACCAGCGTGGCTCCGGCCGCGATGGCGAGCGCCATGGCGTCGGAGTACGCGCCGGCGCTGCCCTGCGGAAAGACCCGCGCGGCCTGGAGCGAGACGCTCATCACCAGTGCCACCGCCACGGCGCCGAGCATGGAGAGGTAGATGAACAGCGCCGTGCGAGCCGGCGAGGGACCGCTTGGTCCGGTCATGAGGAAGGGGTCTCCGAGGTCTGGTCGGCGGCGGGAAGCGTCAGGATGAACTCGGTCCGGCCATCGGTCGTCGTCGGTGAGAGCGCGAGCGTGCCACCGTGCACCTCGGCGACCTGGCGCGCGATGGCGAGTCCCAGGCCGCTCCCCGGCTTGCGCAAGTCGAGGCGCGCGAAGCGCTCGAAGACGCGCTCGTGTTCGGCGGCGGGAATTCCAGGACCCCAGTCGCGCACGGCGATCCACGCGACTGGGGTCGTGCCATTGCCACGCGTGCCGGTCGCGAGCTCGATCCGCGACGGAGCGGCATGCACGAGCGCGTTGTGCACCAGCGCCAGCACCGCACGCTCGATCAATTCCCGGTTGCCACGCACCGGCGCTTCCGCGAAGTCGCCGAAGGATATCTCGCGCTCCTGTGCCGCCGGCAGCTTGCGCGCCCGCGCCACGACACGATGCGCGAGATCATCGAGATAGAAGAGCTCGTGCCCGTCGGCGTTTTCCGCCGTGTGCTCGCGGGCGAGGGCCAGCAGGTCGCCGACGAGCGTGCCGAGGCTGGCGGCCTCGCGCGCGATGGCGCCGAGCGCGGAACGATGCGCGGCGGGGTCGGCGTCCGCGGCGAGCGACGACTCCGCCTCGCTCCGAATGATGGCAACGGGAGTGCGCAGCTCGTGCGCAGCGTCGGTGAGGAAGGCGCGCTGGCGCTCGGCGACCTCGCGCTCCTGCCGGTGAGCCCGCGAGCCGCGCTGCACCAGGCGTTCGAGCGCGTCACGCAGGTGCCCCACCTCGTCCGCCGCGGCCGCAGGCAGCTCGGGCGGCTCGGTACTGCCACGCAGTGCGGCTTCGCCGATACGGTCGGCGGCCGACGACAGCTCGATCACGGGCTGCAACGCGCGGCGTGACGCCGCGAGCCCGACGATGGCGCCAAGCAGGAGGATGAGCGGGAGACCGAGGCCGAGCGTCACACGCAGCTCGCGCAGGCGCCGCTCGAGCGGGCCTAGGGCCATTGCCACGACCAGTCGCACGCCGTCGGGCAGTGGCACCTCGAGCACGCGCGCCGCTCCCGAGCGCAGCGAGACAGTAGTAGGGGTGGGTGCGTGCACACGCAGGTCGAGATCGTCGAGCAGCGGCGCGCCCGCGTAGGGCAGCGTGGCGGCAATCCGGCGGCTGTCGCCGTCGACGGCGACGATGGTGCGATCGGCGAAGACGAGTTCGGTGAGCAGGTGCGCTGCGGTCTCCGCCGTGGTACGGAACTCGGGGCGGTCGTGCTCGAAGAGCGTGCGGGCGCTGATGCCGGTGTGATGCAGCTGCTGGTCGAAGTCGCGGCGGAACTGCCGGTCGAGCCGCAAGTACAGCGCAATCGCACCGATGGCGAGCAGCACCGCGAATCCC